>RFHG01000580.1 GCA_003696465.1 Gammaproteobacteria bacterium
GACCGGCTCTTTGTCCCGCTCCGACCGGATTGCCAAGTACAACCAGCTGATGCGCATCGAAGAGGCACTGGGCAGCCATTGCCGTTATCCCGGCAAGGGCGCCTTCCGGCACCTCGCCTGATCATCAGGCACGCATTGGTCTTGAAAAGGGGCGGCCAGAGGTCGCCCTTTTTGCACTGTGCCTCGCCCTTTCATTTCCATGTAGGCAATGCCCCCCGTGCATGGAATACAAGTCAGTCCACGAGGCGGATGTCCAGTACATTTTCTCCGGGCGACTGACGCAGTTCCAGCTCGGCATATTCGTTGAACTCGGGCTCGGGCGTCGGGTCATCGGCACAGGCACAGCCCGGCATGCGACTACGGAAGAAGATACCGACATGTACCGTCGGTGCCCCATTTTCCCGGCCGGATGCAATCCACATGATCTGGTCCGGCGGCAAAATCACCTCGGCACCGTGGCGCAAGGCCTGCTGAAGCGGCAATGAGGTCGCATGCTCCATCAGCCAGTCGTGCAGGTGTTGCCGCGCAACTTCCTCCAGCAGATTTTCCGGCACATCGTGCAGTCTTGTCCTGGCCATGGCGCGTTCTCCTGTCGCGGGCAGGATTTGCCGTTCGTCATCGTTGCTTCATTATTCCATCATCCTGCCTTAACCGATACGTCATCGGCAATTAACACGCCCCTGTCAAGATCCCGCCGTCCCGATTGGGGCGCTCCATTGACACAACCGACTTCAGGGGAGAACATCGATGAAAACCTCCATTCGTACCATGGCCCTTTCGGGGCTGGTGCTGGGTATCTACGGGCTGTCTGCCCAGCCGGCCTCGGCCATGGAAGTAATCGGCAAGAAGCTCGAAATCTACGGCAAGGCCAACATTTCTCTGGACTTCAGTGACAACGACCGTCTGTCGCCCAATGACCAGTCCGACATGTCCCTGTCCTCGAATTCCAGCCGGCTGGGTTTCAAGGGCCAGGTTCCGCTCGCCGGAAAAAGCATCGAGGGTGTGTATCAGGTTGAGCAGGAGATTGCCATCGACCGTGGCAACGGTGCCTCGCTCGCTTCCCGCAATACCTTTGCCGGCCTGAAAGTCGCGAATGCAGGCAAGTTCATCGTCGGGTATTTCGACACCCCGTTCAAATCCGTGGCTGGCAAGTGGAGTCTGATGGGCGATTCCGTGGCCGACCGGCGGAAAATCCTCGGTGCCGGGGCGCTCAATGGCAACAAGATGAACAATCGCGCGCACAACGCCATCATGTACATGAACAAGTTTGGTGGCCTGGGTGTGAAGTTGCTGTATTCAACCGATGGCAAGGACAGCAATTCCGGCGGCATCGACGACAACAAGAACAAGAGCATGTACAGCGGCTCCTTGAGCTACAAGATCAGCCACCTGCACCTGGCTGGCGCCTACGAGAAATGGAAGGACCTCGGCAGCAGCTACGGAGAGACCACCGGTTATCGTCTGGCCGCGCGCTGGAAGGCCTCGGCCTACTCGGTTGGCGCGATTTACGAGGACATCAGCACGGATGGCACAGCCAATGATCTGGACCGCAGTGCCTGGGGCTTGAACGGCAGCTTCCGTGTGGGCAAGGTCGATCTGCGCGCCGAATATCTGGTGGCCGATGACTACGAAGGCGTGTCCGATTCCGGCGCCACGGCAGCCTCCATTGGTGCCTTCGGCAAGTTCAGCAAGCCGGTTGGCTGGTATGTGGTCTACACCCAGACGGCCAACGACGACAATGCCAAGTATCAGGGTGTCGACGGCGGCCATGGTGATGAAGTCAAGACCGACCTTGGCCGTACGCCCACCTCGTTCTCGGCGGGCATCATCGTCAAGTTCTGATTCCGGACGGAATCATTGCGACTGCCGCCCGGCCGGGAACACGGCCGGGCGGTTCTGTTTTGTCGGGCGCTCTGCAATAATCAGCGCATGCGCATCGCCACCATCGTGCTCGCCCTCCTGTTTGTTGCCCTCCAGTATCGCCTGTGGGTCGGGGAGGGGAGTCTGGCCGAGGTGCGGCAGCTCTCGCGGCAGGTGGAGGCGCAGAAGACACGTAACCAGTCGCTCCGCAGCCGCAACGCGGCCCTCCGGGCCGAGGTGGACGATCTCAAGTCCGGCCTCGCCGCCATCGAGGAGCGTGCACGCAGTGAACTGGGCATGATCCGCGAGGGCGAGCATTTCTATCAGGTCATCGAACCCGAAGAGACCGGTACGCAATGAAGTACTGGGCCGTCATTCCCGCCGCCGGGGTCGGAGCCCGGATGGGCGCCGACCGCCCCAAGCAGTATCTGGAGCTGCTGGGCCGAACCGTGATCGAGCATACCCTGAGCCGTTTTCTCGACCATCCGGCCATTGCCGGTGTATTCGTGGCCCTGGGGCCGCAGGACGGCTACTGGCCACAGCTCCCCGTGGCCGCGGATGCCCGGATTACACGGGTCGAAGGCGGGCGCGAGCGCTGCCACTCCGTACTCAACGCCCTGCGTGCCATTCTCGCGGGCCCCGGACAAGAGGAAGATCGCGTTCTGGTACATGATGCCGCGCGCCCCTGTCTGCGGCGCGAGGATCTCGACCGGCTGATCGAGGAGGCCGGCGCCACCCCGGAAGGGGGTATTCTGGCGGTCCCGGTTCGGGACACGATGAAACGGGCAGGTGCAGCCGATGCAATCGACCATACCATCGACCGCAACGCCCTGTGGCATGCGCTGACGCCACAACTTTTTCCTCTGGGCGCCCTGCACGAGGCGCTGCAATCTGCTCTCGATGCCGGACATGAAGTGACCGACGAGGCCTCGGCCATGGAGCATGCAGGCTATCGGCCGCGGCTGGTACGCGGCCATGCCGACAACATCAAGATTACATTGCCCGAGGATCTGGCGCTGGCCCGCTTCTATCTGGAGCAGTCGGCATGAGCTTCCGGGTAGGCCAGGGCTATGATGTGCATGCATTCACCGAGGGCGACCACCTTATGCTCGGAGGTGTGCGCATACCGTTTGAACGGGCCTTCAAGGCTCATTCCGACGGGGATGTCCTGCTGCACGCGCTTTGTGATGCCCTGCTGGGCGCCGCGGCACTGGGTGACATAGGGCGCCATTTCCCCGATAACGACCCCCGCTATGCCGGCATCGACAGCCGGCGGCTGCTGCGCGAGGTGATGGAACGGGTGCGTCAACACGGATGGCTGGTGGCCAACACGGACCTTACCCTCATCGCCCAGCGCCCCCGGCTGGCCGAGTGGATCCCGCAGATGCGGGACAATATTGCCGAAGACCTGGGCATTGGAATCGATGCCGTAAATATCAAGGCCACCACCACCGAGAAGCTGGGTTTCGAGGGCCGGGGGGAGGGCATTGCGGCCATGGCCGTGGTCCTTCTCGAAGGGGCCGATTGAGCCGGCAAATCCCCGTCACGCCTCTCGCCAGCCGCGGCACGATCAAGTAGAATACCGGCGTTTGGCGATCGTTCAGCACAAACGGGATGAGTCCTTCGGGCTCGTCCCGTTTGCATGTCGAGACTTCGGGAGGCCCAGTTGAGAAAACCTGCCCTGCTAGCCCTGGAAGACGGCAGCCTGTTCCGGGGCCTGTCCGTCGGTGCGGATGGACAGACGACCGGTGAGGTGGTCTTCAACACGGCCCTGACCGGCTATCAGGAGATCCTGACCGATCCGTCCTACAGTCGTCAGATCGTGACCCTGACCTATCCTCACATCGGCAATGTCGGGGTGAATCCCGATGACGAGGAGTCTTCCCATGTCCATGCCGCCGGGCTGGTGATCCGTGACCTGCCGCCGCGCATGAGCAACTGGCGCGCTACCGAAACGCTGGAGGACTATCTGGTCCGTCATGGCGTGGTGGCCATCTCCGACATCGATACCCGCCGCCTGACCCGCATCCTGCGCGAAAAGGGGGCGCAGAACGGCTGCATCGTGGCGGGTGAGGGGATCGACGAACAGGCCGCCATCGAGGCTGCACGCGCCTTCCCGGGCCTGAAGGGCATGGACCTGGCCCGGGAGGTCACCACGCACATCCCTTATGAATGGGCCCAGGGCACCTGGGACCTCAAGAACGGACTGCCCGAGGCACCGCATCCCGTCGACGAGAAGCTGCCCTTCCATGTGGTGGCCTACGACTTCGGCGTCAAGCGCAACATCCTGCGCATGCTGGTCGACCGCGGCTGCCATATCACGGTGGTGCCTGCGCAGACGCCGGTGGAGCAGGTGCTCGAACTCGAGCCGGATGGCGTATTCCTTTCCAACGGGCCCGGCGACCCGGATCCCTGCGACTATGCCCAGGAGGCCATCCGCACGCTGCTGGCGCGTGACATGCCTCTGTTCGGCATCTGCCTGGGGCACCAGCTGCTGGGGCTGGCCAGCGGTGCGCGCACGGTGAAGATGAAGTTCGGTCATCACGGGGCCAATCATCCGGTGCAGGACCTGGCCACCGGCCATGTCATGATCAGCAGCCAGAACCACGGCTTCGCGGTGGACGAGGACAGCCTGCCGGCTCATCTCAAGGCCACGCACCGCTCCCTGTTCGATGGTTCCCTGCAGGGTATCGAGCATACGGAACACCCCGCATTCGGTTTCCAGGGGCATCCCGAGGCCAGCCCGGGGCCACATGATGTCGCGCCCCTGTTCGACCGCTTCATCGAACTCATGCAGCAGGCCCGCTGAACAACAAGATACGGAAACCATGCCCAAGAGAACCGACATCCAGAGCATCCTCATCATCGGCGCCGGTCCGATTGTCATCGGCCAGGCCTGCGAGTTCGACTACTCCGGTGCCCAGGCCTGCAAGGCGCTCAAGGAAGAGGGCTACCGCGTCATTCTGGTCAACTCCAATCCGGCCACCATCATGACCGATCCGGATACCGCCGACGCGGTCTATATCGAGCCGATCGAATGGAAAACGGTGGCCAAAATCATCGAGAAGGAGCGCCCCGATGCCCTGCTGCCAACGATGGGTGGGCAGACCGCACTCAACTGCACCCTGGATCTGAATCGCGAGGGCGTGCTCGAGGAGTACGGGGTCGAACTCATCGGTGCCAGCATCGATGCCATCGACATGGCCGAGGACCGCGAGCGCTTCCGCCAGGCGATGGACGAGATTGGCCTGGAATCGGCCCGTTCCGCGGTCGCACACAGTTTCGAGGAGGCCCAGCAGATCCAGGCCGGCATCGGCTTTCCGGTCATCATTCGACCTTCCTTTACCCTCGGCGGTACCGGCGGCGGCATTGCCTACAACCGCGAGGAATTCGAGGAAATCGTCAAGCGCGGCCTCGACATGTCACCCACCAGCGAGGTGCTGCTCGAGGAGTCCATGCTGGGCTGGAAGGAATACGAGATGGAGGTGGTGCGCGACCGGAACGACAACTGCATCATCGTCTGCTCCATCGAGAACCTCGATCCCATGGGAGTGCATACCGGTGACTCCATTACCGTGGCGCCGGCCCAGACCCTCACCGACAAGGAATACCAGATCATGCGCGACGCCTCGCTGGCCGTGTTGCGCAAGATCGGCGTGGATACCGGTGGCTCCAACGTGCAGTTTGCGGTCAACCCCGAGAACGGCCGGCTCATCATCATCGAGATGAACCCGCGCGTCTCGCGCTCCTCGGCGCTGGCCTCCAAGGCCACCGGCTTCCCGATTGCCAAGATCGCGGCAAAGCTGGCCGTGGGCTATACCCTGGACGAGCTACAGAACGACATCACCGGTGGCGCCACCCCGGCATCCTTTGAGCCGACCATCGACTATGTGGTCACCAAGGTGCCACGCTTCACCTTCGAGAAGTTCCCCCAGGCCGATCCACGCCTGACCACGCAGATGAAATCCGTTGGCGAGGTGATGGCCATTGGCCGCACCCTGCAGGAGTCCCTGCAGAAGGCCCTGCGTGGTCTGGAGATCGGTGCCGACGGGTTTGACGAAATGGTCAATGCCGCCGATCCGAAGGCGCGTGAGGAAGTCCTGCGCGAGTTGATCGAGGTCGGTCCACGGCGGCTGTGGTATGTGGCCGATGCCTTCCGCCTCGGCATGAGTCTTGATGAAGTGCATGACCGCACCCGGATCGATCCCTGGTTCCTGGCCCAGATCGAGGAACTGGTACAGATCGAGCAGTCGCTGCGCGAGGCCCGCCTGAAGGACATCGACGAGCCGACCATGCGCCGGCTCAAGCGCAAGGGCTTCTCCGACCGGCGCCTCGCCTGCCTGCTGGACGAGACGGAAAAGACCGTACGCGAACACCGCCAGGCGCTGGGCGTGCATCCGGTCTACAAGCGGGTTGACACCTGTGCCGCCGAATTCGCCACCTCCACGGCCTACATGTATTCCACCTACGAGGAGGAGGACGAGGCCGCGCCCACCGACCGGCGCAAGATCATGATCCTCGGGGGCGGCCCCAACCGCATCGGGCAGGGCATCGAGTTCGACTACTGCTGCGTACATGCCGCGCTGGCCCTGCGCGAGGACGACTTCGAGACCATCATGGTCAACTGCAACCCGGAGACGGTTTCCACCGATTACGACACCTCCGACCGGCTCTATTTCGAGCCGCTCACGCTCGAGGACGTGCTGGAAATCGTGCGTGTGGAGCAACCGCACGGGGTCATCGTCCAGTATGGTGGCCAGACGCCCCTCAAGCTGGCCCGTGCACTGGAGTCCAATGGCGTACCCATCATCGGCACCTCGCCCGACTCCATCGACCTGGCCGAGGACCGGGAGCGCTTCCAACAGCTCATCGAGGAGCTGGATCTGGCTCAGCCACCCAACCGCACCGCACGCGACCCCAACGAGGCCGTCACCCTGGCCGCCGAGATCGGCTACCCGGTCGTGGTGCGTCCCTCCTATGTCCTCGGTGGCCGGGCCATGGAAATCGTCTACGACGAGGAAGACCTGCGCCGCTACATGCGCGAGGCCGTACAGGTGTCCAACGACGCCCCGGTGCTGCTCGACCGCTTCCTCGATGACGCCATCGAGGTCGATGTCGATGCCATCTGCGACGGCGAGCAGGTCATCATCGGCGGGCTCATGCAGCACATCGAGCAGGCCGGTGTGCATTCCGGCGACTCGGCCTGCTCGCTGCCGCCGTATTCCCTGCCCGAAACCATCCAGGAACAGATCCGGGAGCAGGTACGCAAACTGGCCCATGCTCTTGATGTCGTGGGCCTGATGAACACCCAGTTCGCGGTCCAGGGCGACAGGATCTTTCTGCTCGAGGTCAATCCCCGCGCCTCGCGCACCGTGCCCTATGTCTCCAAGGCCATTGGCCGACCACTGGCCAAGATCGGTGCGCGCTGCATGGCAGGGCGCAGTCTGGCCGAGCAGGGCATTCGTGACGAGGTGATTCCGCCCTATTATTCGGTCAAGGAGGCGGTGTTCCCGTTCATCAAGTTCCCCGGGGTCGATCCCATCCTGGGCCCGGAGATGAAATCCACCGGCGAGGTGATGGGCGTGGGCGAGACCTTTGCCGAGGCCTACGCCAAGTCGCAGCTTGCGGCCGGCGTCTCCATCCCCCTGTCCGGAACCGCGTTCATCAGCGTGCGTGACGCCGACAAGCCCGGCGCCATAGAGGTCGCGCGGCGACTGGTCGAGCGCGGCTTCCGCATTGTCGCCACCCGGGGCACCGCCGCCGCCCTCGAGCAGGCCGGTGTGCCCTGCGAACCAGTCAACAAGGTACTGGAAGGAAGGCCCCACATCGTCGACATGATCAAGAACGACCAGATCGACCTGATCATCAATACGACCGAGGGCAAGCAGGCCATCGCCGACTCCTTTACCATTCGTCGCGAGGCCCTGCAGCACAAGGTAACCTATACCACCACCATCTCCGGTGCCCTGGCCATGATCGAGGCCATGGACTACCCGGAAACCCGCAATGTCTACTGTCTGCAGGATCTGCACAGGGAGATTCAGGCATGAACAAGATTCCACTCACCGTGCAGGGCGCGGAAAAGCTGAAGGAAGAACTCCAGCGGCTGAAGACCGTGGAGCGTCCCCGCGTGGTGCAGGCCATTGCCGAAGCGCGTGAACATGGCGACCTGAAGGAAAACGCCGAATACCACGCCGCGCGTGAACAGCAGGCCTTCATCGAGGGGCGCATCAAGGAACTGGAGGCCAAGCTCTCCAATGCCCAGATCATCGATGTCAGCAAGCTCAACCAGGATGGCCGGGTTGTATTTGGCACCACCGTGGTGCTCGAAGACCTGGATTCCGGTGACGAGGTCGTCTACCAGATCGTCGGTGACGACGAGGCCGACATCAAGACCGGCAAGATCTCCGTCAGTTCACCGATTGCCCGGGCCCTGATCGGCAAGGAAGAGGGCGACATTGCCGAGGTTCAGGCGCCTGGCGGTATCAAGGAATACGAGATCGTCGAGGTCCGCTACATCTGACTCAACCCTGTTGCCCGCACCATTCTGGTGCGGGCAGACCCCATGCACCCCATTGGCGCGCCGCCCTGTTTCCTTTCTGCCTCATCCTGGTGCACACACATCCCCTTCCAGATTTTATCGGGCCAGAGCCCAATGGAAATCATTGGCTTATGCTCGGATCACTCTGTTGGCACGATTCATGCTTTAACACGGGCATCGCGCCGATGCGCATCAAGCATGACGACCTACGGAGAACCTTCCAATGAAAGAACGCCTGGTAGTAATCGGAAACGGGATGGCGGGCATCCGCACCGTGGAAGAACTGCTCAAGCTGGAGCCGGAAAAATACGACATCACCGTTTTCGGTGACGAGCCCTATGGCAATTACAACCGCATCATGCTCTCTCCGGTGCTGGCCTCGGAGAAGACCATCGATGACATCATGCTCAACACCGAGGACTGGTACGCCGAAAACGGCATCACCCTGCACAAGGGCAAGAAGGTTGTCCGCATTGATCGTGCGGCCAGCAAGGTCATTGCCGAGGACGGGACCGAGGCCGAGTACGACCGCCTGCTGATTGCCACCGGTTCCAAGCCGTTCATGCTGCCGATTCCGGGCGTCGATCTCGATGGCGTCATCGGCTTCCGCGACATCCAGGATGTGGAGGCCATGATCGAGGCCGCGAAGAAGTACAGGAAGGCGGTGGTCATCGGCGGCGGCCTGCTCGGTCTGGAGGCCGCCAATGGCCTCATGAAGCAGGGCATGGATGTTACCGTGGTCCACCTGATGGACACCCTCATGGAGCGCCAGCTCGACGCGCCGGCCGGCAAGCTGCTGCGCAAGTCGCTGGAAGAACGCGGCATGAAGTTCCATATGCCGGCCCAGACCGAGGAAATCATCGGCGACGAGAACGGCCATGTGAAGGAACTGAAGTTTACCGATGGCTCGCACCTGGAGGCCGAACTCGTGGTCATGGCCGTCGGTATCAAGCCCAATATCGAGCTGGCACAGGAGGCCGGCCTGCACTGCGAGCGCGGTATCGTCGTCAGCGACACCATGCAGACCTTCGATCCGAAGATCTATGCCGTGGGCGAGTGCGTACAGCACCGCGGTGTCACCTATGGCCTGGTGGCCCCGCTGTTCGAGCAGGCCAAGGTCTGCGCCAACCATCTGGCCGGTTACGGTATCGCCCGCTACGAGGGCTCCGTGACGTCCACCATGCTCAAGGTCACAGGCATCGACCTGTTCTCGGCCGGCGATTTCCACGGCGACGAGAATACCGAGGAAATGCTCTTCCAGGATGCGGCCAGCGGGGTGTACAAGAAGCTCGTGATCCGCGACAACCGCATCGTCGGCGTCGTCCTCTATGGCGATACCATCGACGGTACCTGGTACTTCCAGCTCCTGCGCGACGAGACCGACATCTCCGACATGCGCGATCATCTGCTGTTCGGCCAGGCCCATCTGGGCGATTCGGGCCACGGCGACCTGCAGTCGCATGTGGCTGCCATGCCCGATGATGCGGAGATCTGCGGCTGCAACGGGGTCTGCAAGAAGGACATCGTCGACGCCATTGTCGAAAAGAAGCTGTTCACGCTGGAAGATGTGCGCGCACATACCAAGGCTTCCAGCTCCTGCGGTTCCTGTACCGGTCTGGTCGAGGCCCTGCTGGCGGAAACGGTGGGCGGCGACTATTCCGATGCACCCAAGAAGAAACCCCTCTGCGGCTGCACCGACCATACCCATGACGAGGTGCGCGAGGCCATTCGCGACCGCAAGCTCACGAACATGAAGCAGGTCTTCGAGGCACTGAACTGGAAGACCGAAGACGGTTGTCATGTCTGCCGACCGGCGCTCAACTACTACCTGCTGGCCTTCTGGCCGAAGGAATATCATGACGACCCGGCCTCGCGCTTCATCAACGAGCGGGTGCACGCCAATATCCAGAAAGACGGCACCTATTCCGTGGTCCCGCGCATCTGGGGCGGGGTGACCACACCCGAGGAGCTGCGCAAGATCGCCGAGGTGGCCGAAAAGCACGAAATCCCCACGGTGAAGTTCACCGGCGGCTCACGCATCGACATGCTGGGTGTGCCCAAGGAAAAGCTGCCGGGCGTGTGGAAGGATCTGTCCGAGGCAGGTTTCGTCTCCGGCGGCGCCTACGGCAAGTGCCTGCGCACGGTAAAGACCTGTGTCGGCTCGGAATGGTGCCGTTTCGGTACCCAGGCCTCCATGGGGCTGGGCATCAAGATCGAGAAGGCTACATGGGGTTCCTGGATGCCGCACAAGTTCAAGCTGGCCGTATCCGGCTGCCCGCGCAACTGTGCAGAGGCCACCATCAAGGACTTTGGTGTGGTCTGTGTCGATTCCGGCTATGAGCTGCATGTCGGCGGCAACGGCGGCATCAAGGTGCGGGCCACCGATTTCCTGTGCAAGGTGGATACCGAAGAAGAGGCCATCGAATACTGCTGTGCCTTCATCCAGCTGTACCGTGAGGAGGCCCGCTATCTGGAGCGCACCGCACCCTGGATCGAACGCGTCGGCCTGAGCTATGTGAAGGAGCGCGTGGTCGATGACGAGGCCAATCGCAAGGCGTTGTATGACCGCTTCATGGAATCCCAGAAGTATGTGCAGGACGACCCCTGGAAGAAACTGGCCGAGGGCGAACAGGCCCACGAGTTCACGCCCATCAAGGTCGTCAGCGCCTGAACCCTGCCGGAATACACGAGGTATACAGAATCATGAGCTGGATCAACATCTGCAATCTGGAAGACATTCCCCGTCTGGGCTCGCGCGTGGTCAAGACCAGCAATGGCGACATTGCGGTCTTCCGCACCAGCGACGACCAGGTCTTTGCCCTCTATGACAAGTGCCCGCACAAGGGCGGGCCGCTCTCGCAGGGCATCGTGCACGACCACAAGGTCACCTGTCCGCTGCACAACTGGGTCATCGAGCTGGACAGCGGCTGCGCCGTTCCGCCCGATGAAGGCTGCAGCCACCGGGTACCGGCCAGGCTGGAGGAGGGCATGGTCTCCATCGAGATCGACGCCTCCATCACTGCGCTTTCGGCCTGATATCATGAGCGACCTTGAGCCCTGTCCCGATTGCTGACAGGGCGCTCGCGACATGCCGGCAGGTTGGCATTCCGTGCCGCAGCCGGCTTTTGGCAGGCCCGTCTTGCAGGAAATACTGCCTCAATGAGCCAGAATCAGAATACCGTCCGCACAACCTGTCCCTACTGTGGTGTGGGCTGTGGCGTTCTCGTCAGCAAGGGCCCGGAGGGCATCACACTCGCCCCCGATCCCGACCACCCGGCCAATCTTGGCCGACTCTGCTCCAAGGGCAGCGCGCTTGCCGAAACCGTGGACCCGCAGGGCCGCCTCCTGCAGCCACTCGTCAACGGCCAGCCTGCTGACTGGGATACCGCCCTCGACCTGACATCACGTCGGTTTTCCGAGATCATCGAGCAGCATGGTCCGGATTCCGTGGCGTTCTATGTCTCCGGCCAGTTGCTCACCGAGGACTACTACGCCGCCAACAAGCTGATGAAGGGCTGGATCGGCTCCGCCAACATCGACACCAATTCGCGCCTGTGCATGTCCTCGGCTGTGGCCGCACACAAGCGAGCCTTCGGGACCGACACCGTCCCCTGCAGTTATGAAGACCTCGAGCGGGCCCGGTTGGTGGTGCTGGCCGGCAGCAATACTGCCTGGTGCCATCCCGTCCTCTATCAGCGCCTGCTGGCTGCGCGCAAGTCCCATCCCGACCAGCGTGTGGTACTCATCGATCCCCGCCGCACCGCCAGTGCCGACATTGCCGACCTGCACCTGCCCATACGCCCCGGTACCGATGCATGGCTTTGGAACGGATTGCTCGTACAACTGGCCGAAAGAGGGGAGGCCAATCCCCTCTATCTGCAATTCGTGGAGGGCAGCGATGCGGCACTGGAAGCCGCCCGCAAAAGCAGCCCCGACATCGCCACGGTGGCGCGCATCTGCGGACTGGACGAAGCCCGGCTGGCGGAGTTCTACGACCTGTGGTGCCGCACTGAACGCGTGGTCAGCGTGTTCTCGCAGGGCATGAACCAGTCCTCCAGCGGAACCGACAAGGGCAATGCGCAGATCAATTGCCACCTCTACACCGGACGCATCGGCCGCCCCGGCATGGGCCCGTTTTCCTTCACCGGCCAGCCCAATGCCATGGGTGGGCGGGAAGTAGGGGGGCTTGCCAACCAGCTGGCCGCCCACCTCGAGATCGACAATCCCGAGCATCGCGAACTGGTACAGACATTCTGGCAATCACCGCACATGCCGGAGCAGCCCGGCCTTAAGGCCGTGGACATGTTCAGGGCCATTCGCGAGGGGCGTATCAAGGCGCTTTGGGTCATGGCCACCAATCCGGCGGTAAGCCTGCCCGATGCCGACGGGGTGCGCGAGGCCCTGTCCCGGTGCGAATTCCTTGTCGTCTCTGACTGCATCCACCCCACCGACACCACCCGCCTTGCCGATGTCGTGTTCGCCGCCCAGACCTGGGGCGAGAAGAACGGCATGGTCACCAATTCCGAACGCCGCATCTCGCGTCAGCGCGCCTTCATGGAGGCCCCGGGCGAGGCC
>RFHG01000581.1 GCA_003696465.1 Gammaproteobacteria bacterium
ATCTACCGCTACACCATGATCGGTGCCGGCCCCAATGGCGAGACCGTCGTCATTGCACTGACCAAGGCAAACAAGAAGAAGCGTCCTGATGCCCTGATCCAGCGCTTCAAGGCAATGCACAACCTCAAGCAAGGGCTCTGGCAATAAAGGGCCATGGCGCTGCAACGCCATGGCCCTTTTTTACCTCAAAGGGAGCTGATCAGATCAGCAGGTCGCGCAGCTCCTCGATGTCTTCCATGGTCTCTTCTTCCTGCTCCGGGCCGTCTTCCGGTGGCGGCGGTTGCCAGTTCACCCGGCGGAAGGCAGGTATGTCGCGGTAGTTCACCCGGGCCAGGGGATGATCTGTGTCCGCGTGGCTCAGTACATTGGCGACGATGACCAGATCCACCAGATCGACCGGGGCGTTGCCCGGGTCGCGATTCAGATTCTCGTGTTCGGCGGCCACCGCCACCATGCGCGGGTCGAATTTCCATACCTTGAGCATGTCGCGGCCAATGGCGGCATGAATGGGGGCAATGAGCTTGTTGAGGTTGTCGCGACTGTTGACCAGCACTTCATAGTCCTGGGCCTTGAGCAGGATCGGGATGGCGCCGATATCGTGTACCAGCCCGGCCAGCAGGGCCTCTTCCTGGTCGATGTGCTCGATGTCGCGTGCGAGCAGGGCGGCACGGGTGGCTACATCCATGGAATGTTCCCACAACTCTTCCATGCGCTGCTGCAACGGCTTGAATCCGGTCTTGAAGACCTCTTTCATGGCCAGGGTGAGGATTGCGTGGCGAACCTTGTCGAAACCGATGCGGGTGATCGCCGCCTTGATGGTGGTGACCGGCTTGACCCCGCGATACAGCGGACTGTTGGCATACTTGACCAGGCGCGCGGCAATGGCCGTGTCGCGCTCGACCACCTCGGCCACTTCGGCCACCGTGCTGGTGTCGTCGTTGACCACCACCAGGGCCTCGAGCGAGATATTGGGCAGAGTGGGCAGCTTGATGCGGTTGTGCGCGATGTCGGCCCGCAGTTCCTCGACGAAGGCCTTAAGCGTGAATTTCCGGCTCGGCTGGGCGGCTGGCATGTGTGTTTCCGTATTCCCCTCGTGACTCGGCTGGGCCCGTAGGCTACCCTCTCGGTGGCTGGTGGCCTCTTTCCGGTCTTGTGATGACCGCGTCGCCGGGCCGGGACCTGTACGGAATCGCTCCCTCGCATGCCCTGGCCCGAATCGATCAGAGGCACTTCGATGAGATTATCATACGGACCCGCCCGAGGTGGCATTGTATGAAAGTACAGGATGAAGATCTTCGCTGGATGCGGCGGGCACTCGAAGAGGCCCGGGCGGCCGAGGCCGCGGGCGAGGTGCCGGTCGGTGCGGTGCTGGTGCAGGAGGGCCGCCTGCTGGCTGCCGCCGGCAATCGCCCGGTGGCCGAGCACGATCCGACGGCACACGCCGAGATCCGTGTACTGCGCGAAGCGGGCCGCCAGCTTGGCAACTACCGCCTGCCGGGCAGCACCCTGTACGTGACCCTCGAGCCCTGTCCCATGTGCATGGGGGCACTGATCCATGCCCGCATTGCCCGACTGGTCTATGCTGCCAGCGATCCGCGCAGTGGCGCGGCCGGCTCGGTGCTCGATCTGGCGGCCCATCCTGCGCTCAACCACCGTATCGAGGTACAGGGCGGGGTACTGGCCGACGAGAGTGCAGAGCTGCTGCGCGCCTTCTTCCGGCAGCGGCGCAGATCCGTGGCCCAACCTCCCGTCCCGGAGGAGACATCATGAGCGAAACACGACGACCGCCTGAACGTCCGTGGGGCCTTCCGGTCCTCCTGTGGCTCCTGCTGCTGGCCCCGATGGCGTGGGCCGCCCCGGCCCGGGAGGCGCCCGCCGAGGCTACCGTGGAGATGAAGCCGATTCACGTTTCGGAGCATGTCTGGTATGTGCAGGGCAAGCCGGTGGTGGCCACCGGTAACCAGGGCTTCGTCTCCAATGCCGGAATCGTCATCACGGGGGAGGGTGTGGTGGTGTTCGATGCCCTGGGTACGCCTGCGCTGGCACGCCGTCTGGTGCGCATCATTCGCGGGCTTACCGACCAGCCCATTCGAAAGGTGGTGGTCAGCCACTATCATGCCGACCACATCTATGGCTTGCAGGTGTTCAAGGACCTGGGTGCGGAAATCATCGCCGCAGCCGGGGCCGAGGCCTATCTGGACTCGGAAGCTGCCCGCAACCGGCTGGAGGAGCGCCGCGTGTCGCTCTTTCCCTGGGTAGACGAGCACACCCGTCTGGTGGCGCCCGATCGCTACGTCGAGGATCGCATGGAGATCAGGATGGGCGAGGTGACCCTGCAACTGCAAAACCTTGGGGATGCCCACTCCGATGCCGATCTGATGATGTTCGTGCTGCCCGACCGGGTCCTGTTCAGTGGCGACATCATCTTTGAGGGGCGCATCCCGTTCGTGGGCAGCGCCAATACCCGTCACTGGCTCGAGACCCTCGAACAGCTCGATACCGAAGGGGTCAGGGCCCTGATCCCCGGTCATGGCCCGGCAGCCCGTGAACCGCGCAAGGCCATTCGCCTGACCCGCGACTACCTGGCCTTCCTGCGTCGCGAGATGGGGCACGCCGTAGAGGAGATGATCCCCTTCGACGAGGCCTACGATGCCGTGGACTGGAGCCGCTGGAAGGATTTGCCCACCTTCGACGAGGCCAACCGCCGCAACGCCTATCAGGTGTATCTCTCCATGGAGGCCGAGGGCTTCGAGTGAGGGGTGCGCTCAGTTGCCCTTCGAGGGCAGGACGCCGAAGGTCGGTTCTTCCGGCGCGTTCTGGTGCGGGTTCTGGCTGGTGAACCAGACCAGGATGTCGTAATAGCTGCGAATGTTTTGTACATACTTCACCGCCTCGGTACCCCGGGCATAGCCATGCCGGGTACGGCGATAGAACTTCTTGCGCATCAGCAGCGGCAGGCGCTTCTGCACATCGATCCAGCGGTTGGGATTGCCGTCCTGCAGGGCAGTGATGTCGCGCGCGTCCATCAGATGACCAAGGCCGATGTTATAGGCGGCCAGCGCCATCCAGGTGCGGTCCGGCTCGGGGATTTCTTCCGGTACCCGTTCCTTCAGGTGCGCAAAATAGCGCGCACCGCCCATGATGCTCTGCTGCGGATCCAGGCGGTTCTTCACGCCCATTTGCCGGGCGGTGGGCAGGGTCAGCATCATCAGTCCCTTCACCCCGGTTGGGGAGACGGCGCGGGGATGCCACTGTGATTCCTGGTAGGCGATGGCCGCCAGCAGCCGCCAGTCCAGATTGTGCCGCTCGGCCGCCTCCTCGAACCACTTGCGGAAGCGTGGCAGGCGCTTGCGAATATGCCCCAGGAAGATGCGCGTGCCTACGTAATTGATCTGGCGGGCATGGCCGTAATAGCGCTCCCGGATCTGCTGCAGCAGTCCGTTCCTGCGCGCCTCCTCCAGAAAGTTGCGCGCCGCCAGGTAGAGCGAATCGTCCTCCAGGCGGGGAAAGGCCCAGGCCAGCTTTTTCTCCGGAGAAAAGTTGAACCCCACCCGCAACTCGGTCATGAAGCGTCGGGCCAGCATGATCTCGTTGGAATTGGCGATGGTGTAATCGATTTCGCCCTTCCAGACACGCTCGATGAGTTCCTGCCGGTCCACCTCCGGCACCTCGGTAAACTTGAGCCCCGGATACTTGTGCAACAGCTCGCCCAGACGTTCCGCCTCGCTGCTGTCGTCCAGTACCTCCAGCCGCCCGCCGATGAGATCCTCGATTCGCCTGGGCTGCGGCGTACCCTTGCGGTAGACCACCTGCTCGCGCACGGTCATGTAACTGGGCCCAAAGCGCAGGATGCGCTTGCGCAGCTCGGTCACCGTGAGACCGGCTGCCGCCATGTCCACCGTGTGGTTCTCCACCATGCCAATGAGGTCGCTGATGGATTCCGCCTTGACCATGCGCAGGCGCACGCCCAGCGAGTCGGCAAAGGCCTTGGCTAGGTCGTACTCGAAACCGGCCGGCCCATGCGGGCCCTCGTACCAGGTGGTGGGGTTGTTGCGGCTCACCACCACCAGTTCGCCGCGCTCGCGTACCGCGTCGAGCTCACTGCGATCCTGGTACAGACCGAGGCCCAACAACCCCAGCACCAGGATCAGCAACAGGATCACGAAAATGCGCGTGCCGGTGCTTGCGTGGCGAGTGATGATGAGCAAGGGGGCATCCCGTTCTGTGGTAGGCTTCCGTTCCTGCTAGTTTATCCTGCTGCCATGAAGAATCCACCCATAGCCCGGTGCCGCGACTGGACCGACTGCCTCGTGCTGCTTTCCGAAGTCGATGCGCCGGTATGCGATACCGCCCTCGCCGACGAGCGCCTGCAGCATGTGGCCGGCGTGTCCGTGGCCTGGTATCTGCATCAAAGCGGGCTGGATGAGGGCCTGCCGGACACGCCTGCCCTCTGGGTCATCGGTGCCGAGC
The DNA here is from genome assembly GCA_003696465.1 of Gammaproteobacteria bacterium. Classification (GTDB taxonomy): domain Bacteria; phylum Pseudomonadota; class Gammaproteobacteria; order J044; family J044; genus J044. Next base: position 4,471 of record RFHG01000581.1, read on the forward strand.
GACTCGACGCCGAACCCGGCCCGGCACTGGCCAGCATGCTGGATCTGGATGCCGTGCAGACCACCCGTATCGGCCCGGAGCTGGCCGAAGGGCAGGGCAGCTGTCGCGGTACCCTCGATGACTGTGCTGTCCGCCTGCCGCTGCCCGATCTCGCGCTGTGCCTGCATCCCGGGCTTGAGCTGCACCCCGATCTCATCGGCCCCGGCATGGCCCGCCTGCTCGAGGCCCGTGTGCCTGTCATCGGGGCCTCCTACAGCATGGACGAATACGAGCGCGATGCCTGGGTGGCAGGCCTGCACGGCCTGCGGTTGTCGGCGCCGGTGCAGAATCCCTGGGCGCTGGACCCGGGCAACACCGGCCTGGAATGGGCCGGCTGGCTATGGCATGTCGAGGGGATGCGCCCGGAGGGACTGATCAGGCCGGATGCCGGTGCCCTCGAGGACGTGCGCCTGCTCTCCGAGATGGTCGCCCACAGCCGCCTCAGTGGCCTCTGGCCCCAGCCCGCGCCGCCCGGCAGCAGCTTCATGCTGCCCCAGCAAAATGGCGGGCATCGCGAGATGATCCATGTCTTCGACGGCTACTATCTCGATCCCGAGCGCAGGCAGGTCTATGCCGTGGAGGGTGGACGCCTCGTGCCCACTGACACCTCCGTACCAGCCGAGCTGGTCGATGTCTGGCCACGCGGCAGGGAAGACATGCCGCGAGCCCTCTGGGCCGCGCGCGTTAAGCGCCTCTACCTGCTCCAGCGGGGCTGAACGGGCAATCCCCCGCCCCGCAGGGGATATTGGCGCCCCGGCCACGGGCGGACTATGATTGAAGTCTCCCTGAAGAACACCCATGCAGGCGTACCCATGAGCGAGACCTACCAACCCCCCGAAATCCCGGAAAACTTCCTCGAAGACGTCAGCGGCTGCGCCGCAGGCGAACTGTTTGCCCTGCGCGTGCTGGGCGACAGCATGCTGCCCGAGTTTGCCCATGGCTCCGTCATCGTCATCGACCCCTCCGGCCTGGTCCGCGATGGCGCCTATGTCATCGCCTACCACAACGAGGAATACATCTTCCGCCGCTACCGCCAGCGCGATGGCCGCCATTATCTCGAGGCGACCGCAGAAGGGTACGAAACCATCGAAATCCCCGGCATCGAGGCCCTCAAGGGTGTCGTGGTGCAAAAGGCCGGGCGCAAGCGCAAGGATCGCGTCTTCTACACCCCGGAAGGCACCCCCGTCCCGCGCGACGAGGTCATGAAGATGAAAGACATGTCCATTGCCGACAAGGTCAAGCTGGCGCGTGGTGAACAGTAGCTGCAAACAATGTGATCAAGAGTCTGTGCAACGAAGCCCCGTATTACGGGGTTTCGTTGCGTTGAGGGGGTGCGATGAGTGTGGTTTTATATACGGGAAATGGGGATGATAGCCTAACTCCAGTTATTTCTCCGGATAAAGGCAGAATAGAAAGGGGCTGATTCCGGTCTGTTGTAAATCGGATTGACTGCTCACAGCCTCTGGCTTATGGATTGTAAAGAGGATTTTCCATGTCGGTCTCGATTCTGATAATACTTTCCGGGGTTCTTTTGTTTGTTGCTGCAGCCCTGATACGGAATAAAAAGCAGCAGAACAAGCCGTATGCATATAGGCCCAGAGGTAATCTTTTTACAGAGGCCGAGCGTTCATTCCTGGGTGTCCTCAAGCAAGCTGTGGGCGATCATGCAGAAGTGTTTGGCAAGGTCCGGGTAGCAGATGTCCTTGTGCCCTAGAAAGGGATGTCCCGGAGCGATTGGCAAAGGGCCTTTAACAAGATATCACGCAAGCATTTTGACTATGTATTATGTGCAAGGGATGACCTGTCTGTTCTTTGTGTGGTCGAGCTGAATGACAGGAGTCATGCAGAGGCGGGAAGGGCGGACCGCGACGAGTTTCTTGAAGCGGCGTGCAAATCGGCAAATATTCCGCTCATTATAATCCCTGCAAGGAAGGCATATGGAATTCAAGAGCTGCGCAAGAATCTGGAGCCTTTTGTTCCAGGCATGAGCATACAGCGGGTGGTCCATGGTTCGCCTGATAAAGATTCTGGTGAGATGGGGAGGGACGAAAATGCTAATGAGGCCAAACGATGCCCCAAATGCTCGTCCGTCCTGATAAAGCGGAAAGCCAAAAAAGGGAAGTATGCAGGGAGAGAGTTTCTGGCATGCAGTTCATTTCCTGACTGCAGGTATATAGAGCCTTTGCAATGATAAATCTAATGATGTCTCGCAATTTTCATGTATGAAATAAATTTCATGCCAAGTATTTATGATATGGCAGTATTTGTATGGATCTGGGAATAGTTCGGAAAATATGGGAGTGCGATATAGTTGAGGACTATGAGTGCGGTTGTCTCACTACGGAGCATGCACTACAGGCCTCACTTTACTTTCATGTCAGGAGGAAACTGCCAGAGCTGGAGATTTTTGTAGAGCCCGGGATGTTGTCTGATTCAAAGGGCAGCGCAGCTGTATTTCCAGATCTGGTTCTCTGTGAAGGTGGAAAGATTGTTCTCATAGCGGAACTCAAGTTTGTTCCTCACGGGTATCCCAGGTTCAAACACGACTTGCAGAAGTTGATGCGGTTCTATCATGAAGGATCGGCTATTAATCATCAGCTTCAGATAGATCCAATGTCGGGAAAGTTTTCAGACAGTCTATACAAGATCACTCGCACTACGAAATATGCCTTTTTTGTCATTGGTCGCCATGATGCAGAGGCTGTCCATAAGGGCCCAATAGATAGTTTTCTCGGCGACGGCCAGTTTAGAAGGAATTTTTCCCTGTTTTATGGGCGCACAGGAAATGCAGGGGGGAGAGCACTATTCGGGAGTGATTTCCAGTAAATGGTTATTACGCTACTGCCATGGGCATTGCATGTTTGACACCATGCCCCGCACGCAGGGCATGGCGTGTTCATGTTGATCTGACTCAGTCCTGCGGCCCCATCTGCTCAGGCGCCACCTTGCTGGCCAGAAACTCCTCGGCCTCGTCCGGGTCCACGGGCTGGCCGTCCTTGTCGACCATGGGCAGTTCGGCATCGTTCCAGCCGCGGATGCCGGTCTTGAGCGAGATGACCTTGTTGTAACCCATGATCTTCATGGTATGCGCGGCCAGGGCGCTGCGGTTGCCCGAGCGGCAGACGACGACCACTTCGCGGTCGCGGGCCTGGACGAGTTCGGGGATGGTGTCGTCGTATCCCCAGTCGCAGGCGCCTTCGAGGATGCCCCGGGGCACGAACAGCGAGCCTTCGATGTGGCAGAAGTCGTATTCGTCCTTCTCGCGTACATCCACGATCAGCGGTTTTTCACCGTTCTGGAGTTTTTCGTCGAGGTCCCAGGGAAAGATCTCCGGGATCTCCTGCAGGCTTTCAGCCACCAGATCCTTGTAGGTTTTCATGGCATTACTCCGGATGGTTTCTGGTAATGGGGTTAGCCACTCTGGCGCAGGCCCTTTTCGACGGCGATGACGGCCGCCTCGACCCGCGAGTGCACATTGAGCTTGCGCAGGATGGACTTTACATGCAGCTTGACGGTGCCGTCCGAGATGCCCAGGTTGCGGGCGATGAGCTTGTTGCTCTGGCCCTCGGCCAGAAGCGAGAGAATCTCCCGCTCGCGCGGGGTGAGTTCGGCAAAGGGGTCTTCCTCGTCGGAACTGTAGTTGCCCTGCACCATGCGGGCCAGGACATCGGTCAGTTCCTGGGCGACCACGCTGCGGCCCATGACGATGTCGCGCAGGGCCCCGACCAGCTCGTCGGGCTCCATGTCCTTGAGCAGGTAGCCCTGTGCGCCCTGCTGCAGGCACTTGACGAGGTCGGCCTCCTCGTTGGAAGTGGTCAGCATGGCCACGGGGATGTCGATGTCGTTTTCGCGCAGCACGCGCAGGACCTCGAGTCCGCCCATGTCGGGCATGCGCAGGTCCAGCAGGATGACATCGGGCTTGTGATGGAGCACCTTTTGGATGCCCGTCGCGCCATCGCCGACCGCGGCCACCACCTCGATCCCGCGCTGCTCCAGCAGACCCTGCAGCCCGACCCGGAACAGGGCGTGGTCGTCGATGAGGATGACGCGCATTGGCTTGCGTTTGCGGCTCATGTTCGGGCTCCGGGGGTACGTTGCACCATTATCGCATCGATTCCAGTGCGGCGAGGTTGTCCAGCTCGTCGAGCATGTTGTGATCCAGGGCCTGCGCCTCCGGATCGTAGTGGAACTTCAGCTCTACGCGGGTTCCTTCACCGGGCTCGCTCTCTATGCGCAGCCGGCCGCCCAGCACGCGGGCGCGTTCTTCCATGATCTTGAGGCCAATGTGTTCACCGGGGTGTCGTTCGTCACGGGGCGGCA
>RFHG01000110.1 GCA_003696465.1 Gammaproteobacteria bacterium
CTCCCAGGGCGGCACGCAGCGCGGGTTGTAGCGCTCGACGAGCAGGCGGTGGGCCACGTCGTCGGGCAGCCGGAAGCCGCGCACCAGGCAGCGTGCGGCCCACAGCAGCGCCGCGTGGCCGCCCTGCCCCTGCACCGCAGGCGGACACCCGTCCAGGTACGCCCTTGCCCGCTCGATCGTCTCGGGCGTCGGCTCGACGGGCTCGACGCGTGCGCCGGCTGCGCTCCTCGAGGCCGGCTCGCGGGCCAGGGCGCGGAGACGCTCGACGAGCCACGCCGGCGCCTCGGGCAGGTCCTGGACGCGGCAGGCGGGGGGATCTACCCTCCAATAATACGGGCGACGGGTGGGGGCCGATCGCGAGCCAGGCGGTCGTGAACCGCGAGATTGATCGTGCGCGAATCGCCTGGGTGCAGGCGGGGATCAAGATCGAAAATGGTCGGACCCATCATCCATGAGAATCCGCCCATCGACCCAGCGACGACGCAGAGCATCCTGCACGACAACTGGTTCGATACGGACACGACAGCTGGCTTAGACGCCAAGATGGTGGCAGACTCCATTGGCGCTGGAGCAACACCTGACGTGCTTGAAGTCATCTTCACGGGCGCCATTCGACGCGCGGATAAGCCATTCGTGGAGGTCACGGGCGTAACGAGCATTCCTAGCGTCCACGACCCCGCAGATCCGCTTTCCGAGAATACATATTCCTTCATCGGTATTCGGCGTGGCGCTGAGCCGGGTGGAACTACCATTGATGTGCGTATTCGAACGTTCGCACACGAGATTGGGCATGCGCTCACGAATCAAATCGATCCAGGAGTCAATCCACCATACATCTATTTTCCACAAGTAGGCTTGTCCCCGCTTGATAACACGGTCGAAACCCGACGCCGTATCAGACATAACACCCAAACCTTCGCAAGGAGACCGCGCCAGCCCGGCGCTATAGGCGCTGTAGGCAATAGGCTTCTTCCGCCTTGACGGTCCGAAAGTTTATGGAGCGTATCAACATGAGACACACGATTATGACAGTTTGCATCGCGGTCGTGATCGCGGCAGGTGTCACACCGATCACCGTCGCATCTCCTCCTTTAGCGCCGAAGGACGCGACGCCAAGCCAGGTGCTTGATTATCTCATGGATCAAAGCATCTGGGGGAACGCCATCATGGTTCCGGATGAATTCTGGATCCCACACAACGAGGCGATCGACCGCATCCGCTCGGCGCCGGACCTGTACGCAGCGGAGATTGAGCGGCGCGTGGTGCTGCCTGCGACATATGAGGAGGCGACGCGGCTGAGCATCGATGAGCTGCGCAAGATCGCCACCACAAGCGTGAACACCCTGTGGTATCTGCGCTTCGTGGGCCGTGATTTCGCTGAGCCCGTCCTGCGGCGGGTGCACGACAAGGCATCGGCGCTGGCGGAAGCTGTGTGGTGCCGTCTGGCGCCGCTCGCGCCGCCCGAGGTGCAGCACGCGCCGCCGCCCGGCGTGACGGCCGCGGAGTGGAGCGACCGGTTCATGCGCCTCTACGAGCCCATGAACGCGTTTCAGGGCATCGTTATCCAGTGCGTGACGATCGCGGGCGAACTCGAGTCGCCCATCTTCGTTGATGCGTGTCTGCGTGAGCTTGCACAGGCGGGAGAAGACCGTTTCCGCTACAAGACGCCGTGGGGCGTGTACGTGGATTACACAGCGAAGTTTGCGCGGCAGCGCCCGGATGTGGCGCCTCGCTTGATGCTCGTGAAGGACCGATGGAAGGACAATCCCACGCGCGACTGGCAGGTCGACGACCTCATCCAGGACATCGACCGTGCGCTAGAGCGGATCTCGCGGTCGGCGCCGGGGCGCACAGGCGACGGCGGCTGATCGAGCGCGAATCGCCTGGGCGCAGGCGGGGATCAGGATCGAGATGTTCGGACCTACTATCTATGAGGATCCGCCGCTTTACCCCGCGCCCGGTCAGAGCATCCTCCTTGACGGCTTCTTCGATTGGCCAGCGCCAGTCGGAAGTGGGCTCGAAGTCAACATTGTCATCCAGAGCATCCAAGGCACAATGCCCGACGTGCTGGAGGTGATCTTCAGCGGGCCTCTGTTCGAGCACAATGTCAGCCTGCTTACTTTGACTCAGGCTGTGACCAACATCGGCCTCGCCAGCATTCATAAACGTCACGATTCTGCGGATCCCCATTGGGAGAACGCCTACGTGTTTATTAATCCCAACAAGAGCGCCAGCTACAAACTCTTGCCCCACGAAATCGGTCATGCCTTGACGAATCAAGGGGGATACGTTTTTCACGCCGTACATTTTCTTCCCGGCGTAGTTTTCGAACACAGACACCCAAGTGAATTTTCGCCGTCGGATTCGTCACGACACAGAGACAACGGCGCGCACACGGCGGACTGCGGGCTGTCTGACATGCCCCGGCAACCTGTTGCTGCCTCCTTGAGGA
>RFHG01000111.1 GCA_003696465.1 Gammaproteobacteria bacterium
CGCAGGAGCGCGGTTGGCCGGGGCTGCGCAGCAGTCCCGGGGGCCGGCAAGGGATGCCGGCCCGTTCATCGTCGGGCAGGGATGCCCGTCGATGAACCCTCGCAGCGATGCGTCCGCGGACGGGTACCCGCGTAAGCGGGCTCGGGCCTAGGGTGCCCTTTCTTTGCCCACTTTCTTTGGGCAAGCAAAGAAAGTGGGGCGCGCTCGCGCAAGCGAGTGTGCAATCCATTGACATGATGGGTGTCATCCTCACCCCATTGCACTGCAGAAACCGACTGCCGCTGGCTTCGTACCCGCTTACGCGGGCACGAGTTCATTTTTTGCCCGCGAAAAAGAAACGGACCAAAGAAACGTGGCCCGGAACCGGCGCGCTCCAAGGCTTTGGAGTGCCGGGGACTCCAGCCCCGGCCGAGATTCAGACCACCCGTGCCTCCCCCGCCCTGCGCGGATCACCCACGGCCACCAGGCCACCGCCGGGTTCGCGCATCACGGCATGCACGCCACCGAAGAAGAGGTTGCGCTCCTGCCAGAGGACATGTTCCGGCCAGGCCGCCTGCAGGGCCTCGATGCTGTCGGCATCGAAACCGCCCTCGATGGAGAGTTGCTGCCCCTCCACATGCAGTCGCGGGGCATCGACTGCCGCCTGCAGGTCGGCCCCGTCGGCCAGGTGCAGGATGACCTGCAGCAGGGCGCTGCGAATGCGGTTGGAACCGCCCGAGCCAAGCACGACCTCGGCGCCGCTTGCCAGGCGCAGAATGCCCGGCGCCATCATGGAGGTCATGCGCCGGTCCGGCTGCCAGCGGTGGAAACCGTGGGGGTTGAGGTCTTCCTCACCGAGCATGTTGTTGAGCATGATGCCGGTGCCGGGCACCAGATGGCCGCAGCCCTCGCCATTGGAGACCGTGGCCGCCGCGAGGTTGCCCTGCCCGTCCACCACGCTGACATGGGTGGTGCCGCGCATCGCCTGCGGCGCGCCCAGAAGCTCCTCGCGATAGCGCGCGATCAGCTGCGGATCGAGCAGGGCGTATTCTTCCTGCACATCGGCGGTGGGGACATCGACATGATGCTCGATGCGGGCCTTGTTGGTGATATCGAGCAGCCGGGCAATGCGGACGGCACGCCGGGGGCCCGAGGCCGGCAGCCAGCCGTCGGGCAGACTGTCGAGCAGGCGCAGGGCAAAGGCGATCAGGATACCGCCCGAGCTGGGCGGAGGGTTGGTCCAGAGTGCGTGGTCGCCCATCCCGGCGCGCAGGGCCCCGCGTTCCGCCGTTTCATAGCGGGCCAGATCCTCGCGCCCGATTTGCCCGCCGCCCTCGAGGCACTGCTGCTCGATGAGTGCCGCGATTTCGCCCCTGTAAAAGAGATCGTCGCCCTCGATGGCCAGGATCTCGAGGGTTTCGGCCAGTTCCGGCTGACGCAGGATCTCGCCCGCCTGCAGGGTATGGCCGGGCCGCGACGGGCTCTCGAACACGGCCCGTGCCTCGTCGGTGGCGAGATAGATGGGCGCGACGATGGAAAAGATATAGGCCTGCAGCGCATCCAGGGCCACGCCCTCGCGTGCATGCTGCACTGCCGGGGCAACCAGCTCCCGCATGGGCATGCTGCCCAGCCGGCGCTGCATCTCGAACAGGCCGCGCACGAAGCCGGGCGTGGCGATGCTGCCCAGGCCGATGTGAAAGGCCTGCTGGTCGGTGCCGAAATCGGCGATCACTTCGTGAAAGTCGAGTTCATCGACCGGCCGGCGCCGACGCGGGGTCTGCACGAAGAAGTCGAGCACCGCGGCCTGCCGCCCTTCCGGGCGCGCCATGAGAAAGCCGCCCCCACCGGGAGAGCACAGTACCGGTTCCACCACGCAGGCGGTCCACAGGGCGCTGATCAGGGCATCGAAGGCATTGCCGCCTGCAGCCAGCACCTCGGTCGCGGCATCCGCGGTGAGTCGGTGTCCGGCGGCGACGGCGCCACGCGGCGGGTTTGGCATCACCAGGGCAGGAAGTTGTTCATGAAGCGGGCCGGCTTGCCCACATTGTAATTGAGATTGCCCATGTCGGCGCCCATGCGGTTCATCGAGCCGGTCATGATCGCCACATTCTGGTTCATGGTGTAGATCTGCTGGTTCATATCATTGATGGCCGCAGTAAGCTGGGCGGTGTCCTGCGACATGCTGCTGACCTTGCCGGAGATCCGGTTCATCTCGGCCGCCACCTGCTCCATGCTGCGGGTCACCACGGCCATGTTCTCGGTCACCTGGGCCATCTGATGCGTGATCTGGTTGGCATCGCGCGTGAGGCTGTAGATGAGGAAGAATCCGTAGCCGGCCAGCACGATGAAGGCAAACAACGCCGGATACACCACCAGCTCCCAGCGTCGGGCGCTGGTCTGGAAGCTGGCGGCAAACCGGTCCAGCGCCTCCACCATGGTGCGGGAATCGAGGCAGTCGGGATTGCCGGCCGGGTTCGGCTTGACGGGGGGTTGCTTGCTCATGCGTACTCCTCGTGGACGGACCCTTCCCTGCGCCCTCGTTGTGTTCGCTGCTTTCAGTAAAGCACAATAGCGTTCGCCGCGACACGACCTGGATCAAGAGAACCGCACATGGCCCGCATCCTGCTCACCGGCATTGCCGTGCTCGACATCATCAACCGGGTACCCCACTACCCGCAGGAGGACGAGGAGCTGCGTGCCATCGGCCAGCGTCGGAGTCTGGGTGGCAACGCCGCCAATACCGCGGCCCTGCTGGCCGAGCTCGGCCACGAGGCCTGGCTTTGCGCCACCCTGGGCGACGATCCGGCCAGTGTCGAGATCGAGCACCGGCTTCAGGCCCGCTCGGTCAACACGCAAGCCCTCCAGCACGTTGCCGATGGCCAGGCGCCCACCTCGTTCGTCACCCTCAATGCGGCCAACGGCAGTCGCACCATCGTCCACTGGCGCGACCTGCCCGAACTGTCGGCCACGCACTTTCTGGACCTGCCGCTGGAGCAGTTTGATGCCTTCCATTTCGAGGGGCGCAATGTCGATGAACTGATCCGAATGCTGCAGGGCCTCGAGGGCCGGCGTGTCGATCAGCCGGTTTCGATCGAGATCGAGAAGCCGCGCCCGGGGATCGAGGCCCTGTTTCCGCTGGCCGATGTGCTCATCGTCTCGCGCGCCTTCGCCCGCGCCCGGGGGTTCGACACGGCCCCGGCCCTGCTCGACTGGCTGGCCCCGCAGAGCCGCGCGGCACTGATCGTCGTGCCCTGGGGCGAGGCGGGTGCCTGGGCACGCACCCGCGAGGGCCGCGCGCTGCATGAGCCGGCCCTGGCCGTGGACAGCGTGGTCGATACCCTGGGGGCCGGCGACAGCTTCAACGCCGGGCTGCTGGACGCCCTGGCCGGCGGGGCCAGTGCCGAAGAGGCCGTGCAACGAGCCAACCGGCTGGCCGGCCTCAAGGTGCGTCAGGAGGGCTTTGCCGGCCTGGCCGCACGCTTTCGGGAGGAGACTGCATGATGATTCCGCTGTGCCGCGTGGACGAACTGAATGACCCGGGCTCGCGCGGCTTTGCCCTGCAACGTGGTGGCGAACCCGTGGAGATTTTCCTTGTGCGACGGGGTGCGCTGGTGCGCGGCTACGTCAATCACTGCCCGCACCGGGGCATGCCGCTGGAATGGCAGCCGGACCAGTTTCTCGACGAGGCGGGCGAGCGCATCGTCTGCGCCACGCACGGCGCCCTGTTCGCACTGGAGGACGGGCGCTGCCTCGGTGGCCCCTGCCGCGGTGCCGGGCTTGAACCCATACCGCTGTCCGTCGAGGACGGCGTGATCCATGTCGAAGGCCCCGACTGGGAGCCGGCTCCATGATCCACGCCACCACGCGCCTGTTTCCCCTCTGGGCCGTACTCGTTTCCCTGCTGGCCTGGGGCTGGCCTGCACCCTTCGTGGCCATGAAGCCGGCCATCGTCTGGTTGCTGGCCCTGATCATGTTCAGCATGGGGCTGACCCTGCGCCCGGAAAACTTTGCCGAGGTGCTCAGGCGCCCCGGCATCATCGGCCTGGGCCTGCTGCTGCAGTTCTCGGTGATGCCGCTGCTGGCATGGCTGATCGGCGGCTGGATGGGGCTGTCCTCGACCCTGCTGGCCGGGCTGGTGCTGGTGGGTGCCAGCCCCGGCGGCACCGCCTCCAATGTCATCACCTTTCTGGCCCGTGGCGACGTCGCCCTGTCGATCACACTGACGGCCTGTTCCACCCTGCTCGCGGTGGTGGCCACGCCGGGCCTCACCCTGCTCTATGCGGGTCATGCCGTGGAAGTGCCGGCCCTGCAGATGCTGCGCTCGGTCGCGCTGATCGTGTTGCTGCCGGTGCTTGGCGGAGTCTTCATCAACACCCTGGTCGGCCGCTGGCTGGGCGGGCTCAAGCCGGCCCTGCCGCTGGTGGCCGTCATTGCCATCTGCACCATCATTGGCATCGTCGTCGGCCTCAATGCCGGGCGCATCGGCCAGATCGCCCTGCCCCTGGCCGCGGCCGTGGTGCTGCACAATGCAGGCGGCCTGCTCATCGGCTATGCAGTGCCGCGGCTCCTGGGCCAGCCGCCGCGCATCGCCCGCACCCTGGCCATAGAAACCGGCATGCAGAACTC
>RFHG01000582.1 GCA_003696465.1 Gammaproteobacteria bacterium
GGCCTCGACATGGGCGCGGATCTCCTTCGTGTCCACATCCACATGCTTGCAGCGGATGACGCTGGTCGTCTCGGCCTGGGAGCGGAACTCGCATTCATCTTCGATTGCAAAGCCGGCCGGGATGCTGCTTTCGGCCAGCATCCACTGCGTCATGGCACCCTCGGGCGACAGATCGGTCTGCGGCAGCACCACGTTCAGCGTGCCGAGCGTTTTCCTGAGCAGCGCAATCAGCTCCTCGCTCTTCTTCGCCGAAGCGGCATTGACGATCAGCCAGCCGCCTTTGGCGTCGATATAGGCATAAGTCAGGCTGGAGCGCACCAGCGCGCGCGGCAGCAGCTCCTGCAACACCTGATCCCTGAGATCCATGCGCTCCTTGCGGCCGACCGGCCGGCCCTGCTGCTGTTCAATCGCAAAGGCCTGTTCATCCACGCGCTCGCGCACCAGCGAAGCCGGCAGCAGCTTGTCCTCGCGGCGCAGGCAGAACATCAGGCAGCCGTTCGTTTCATGCACGAGCATCTGCCCGTCGCGCCCGAGCGGTCTTGCCCAGCCTTCAGAGAACAATTCCATCTGGCCGCAATCGCGCGCCGGATGTTTCGCCAGCGCCTCGTGCAGCTGCTGACCCGTCAGCTTGAACGGTTCTTCGAACCGGTAAAAGTGTATATTTCTGAACCACATGCAATGCTTTCCTGATGTATTGGATGAATGGCAGATGGAGCGATCAGCGGGCTGAAAGGTAGCGCGCGAGCCGCGCATCACAAGCACTCATGTCTCCGGATTCTTTCCGGCGGCCGCATCGCGATGCAGCCGAATGCCGCCGTCTTCCAACGCAATCATCCTGCGTTTGTACAGCGAGCCGATCGCCCTCTTGAACATGCCCTTGCTGATGCCGAAACGATCGCGAATCTCCTCGGGCGGGGTTTTGTCACCCACGGGCAGAAAGCCGCCGCTTTGCTGCAGCGCCTTCAGGATCAGATCCGCGACCTCGTCGGTCCTGTCGCGCGCCCGGCGATGCAGCGTCAGATCGAGTTTGCCGTCCTCGCGGATATGTTTGATGAATCCCTTCAGCCTCTCGCCGCGCTTCAGCGGCCGCATCACCTCGTTGAAATGCAGCAGCCCCCAGTGGCTGTTGTTGACGATCACCTTGTGGCCCAGCTCCGTTTTGTTGGCGATGAACATGTCCACTTCCTCGCCCTGCTCGTACTCATCCTCGGACTCGTCATACAGAAAATCGTTGAGCCTGGCCGAGGCGGCAATGCGCTGGGTTTCCTCATCGACATAGATGGCGACGACATAGCGTTTGCCCTCCTCCATATTGTGCACCTGCTCGGAAAACGGCACCAGCAGGTCCTTGGGCAGGCCCCAGTCCATGAA
>RFHG01000583.1 GCA_003696465.1 Gammaproteobacteria bacterium
CCCGGGGTGCCCTTTCTTTGCCCACTTTCTTTGGGCAAGCAAAGAAAGTGGGGCGCGCTCGCGAAAGCGAGTGTGCAATTCATTGATGAATGATGACTACCCTGAATCCATTTCCTTGCTGACGCTACACACCGGTTGTGTCGTGCCCGCGTAAGCGGGTACGAAACCTGCATAGCAGGAATCTTGCAAACCCGTCCTGGATTCACGATCCGGTGGAGAATATTCAGCTTATGCAGTCAGACTCGAAGCCCTGGTACTCGCAGAATCCACCAAGGCCCGGCCTAAAAGAAAAGGGCCGCCTGCAAGAGGCGGCCCAGCCAAACCGGAGTCTGGCAATGGCTACTGAAGGGTCGGTCCTGCCTCAGGCAGCAAAGCGCCCGAACAACAGGTGGTGGCGCAGGGCCTCGCGGCTCTGGCGGCGGGCGATTTCCTGCACCTCGGGACGCTCGACGAAATCGGCCAGGGTGATGCCGTCGAGGAAGTCGTAGAGGCGCTTGCTCAGGTCCATCCACAGCTCATGCGTGAGGCAGCTCTCGCCATCCTGGCAGTTGCCTTCGCCCTTGCAACGGGTCATGTCGACGTTTTCGTCCACTGCGGTGATGATCTGGGCCACACTGATCTGGTTGGCGGGGCGGGCCAGGCGATAGCCGCCTCCGGGGCCGCGCACGCCTTCCACCAGGCCTGCCTTGCGCAGCTTGGCGAAGAGCTGCTCGAGGTAGGACAGGGAGATGCCCTGGCACTGGGAGATGTCGGCCAGGGTCACGGGACCGGCGCTGCCGTAGATGGCCAGATCCATCATTGCAGTGACTGCATAACGGCCTTTGGTTGAAAGTTTCATGTGCGTTTCCTGCTCGTGATTCTCTAATAATGGTCATGAATGCCGGGTATTCCCGACTACTGTGCTCAGGAATATATGATAACCGAGTAAAACAGTCAAGGTTTATCCTGCACTTTGTTCATGGGATTCGCGCAGGGGTTTGCCATGGCCGTACCAGCGCTCTATGCTCCCTGCGCATTCATCCACAAGGAGACGGGCCATGAAGTGTCACGAGGTCGATTACGAGATCATCGGTACCAGCATGCAGATGGTGGAAGTGGAACTGGACCCCGGCGAGACCGTCATTGCCGAGGCCGGGGCCATGAACTACATGGACGACGGCATCGAGTTCGAGACCCGCATGGGCGACGGCTCCGAGGCCGAGCAGGGCCTGATCGGCAAGCTGCTCAGCGCCGGCAAGCGCATGATGACCGGGGAGTCCCTGTTTCTGACCCATTTCACCAACCGGGGCGAGGGCAAACGGCGCGTGGCCTTTGCCTCCCCCTTCCCGGGCACCATCGTGCCCCTGGACATGGGCCGGCTCGGCCGGGATGTGCTGTGCCAGAAGGACAGCTTCCTGTGTGCCGCCCTCGGCACCCGGCTCGACATCGCCTTCAACAAACGCCTGGGGGCCGGGTTCTTTGGTGGCGAGGGCTTCATTCTGGAGCGCATCAGCGGCGATGGCATGGCCTTCATTCATGCCGGCGGCACGCTGGTGGAGAAGGAGCTGCGGGACGAGACCCTGCGCCTGGATACCGGCTGTCTGGTCGCCTTCACCGAGGGCATCGATTACGACATCGAGATGACACGCGGGCTCAAGAGCATGTTCTTCGGGGGCGAAGGGGTCTTTCTGGCCACTCTGCGCGGCACCGGCACCGTCTGGATCCAGAGCCTGCCCTTCTCGCGCCTGGCCGACAGGATCCTGGCCCATGCGCCTTCGGCAGGCGGTTCGGATCAGGGTGAGGGTTCGGTACTGGGCGGCGTGGGCCGGCTGCTGGACGGCGACTGAAGCGCCGACTCAGGCCTTGCCGGCCAGCTCCACGGGAGCCGTTTCCGGCGTGGCCGGAAACCGGTGTCCCTGGCGCAGCAGGTAGCCGAGCCACTTGTACAGAAAGCGGTTGAGCCGCCACTTGCAGAGCAGCATGCTGTCGAGGTCACTGGCAAAGCGCTGTGGCGAGAGGGTCTCGAAGCGGCAGGTACGGCTCAGCACTTCCGCCTGGCGGGCATCACGATACACACGCACCAGCAGGTCCGGCCGCAGGCGCGGCGCGCAATCGGGGCCGAAGTCATAGCTCAGCCACAGGGTCCAGGTGTGCCGGGTCCGTTCCACCACGCGCAGGTGCAGGTCGAGCCCGCCGGATACGCGCGAGACATGATGCCCCTGCAGGTGGAACAGCTCCGGCATCATCTGCCGCAGGCGGATGTAGTTGGCCTCGTACATGTCCATCAGGGCAGCGAAACTTCGCGGCACCGGACTGTGGCAGGCAGGGCAGATGTCCTTGACGATCATGCTGCCGATTCTATCATCCCCGCCCCCCGCTTCCGGCAACCGGCCATGGCGCGCTATGATGACCGGCACGATCCCGGCAGAGATGACCTGATCCTTCCATGTCCACGCGCAGAGAGGAAATCCCCGCCCAGGCGGGCGACGAGGCCGAAGCAGGACTGCTCGACAGCCTGCGCAGTATCGTGCTGCGCTGGGATCCGCAAGGCCGCATCCGCTATATCAACCGCTACGGGGCCGAACTGTTCGGTTATGACCCCGATGAACTGATCGGGCGTCATGTCATCGGCACCATTGTCGAGGAAACGGATTCCAGCGGGCGCGATCTGGCCTTCATGATCGAGGACATCACCCGCAATCCGGAGGCCTACGCCGACAACGAAAACGAGAACATCACGGCTGACGGCCGCCGGCTCTGGATCCAGTGGTCCAATCGCTCGATACTCGATGATCAGGGACAGCTGCTGGAAATCCTCTCGGTAGGCCAGGACATGACGGAGCGGCGCATCGCCGAGCTGGCCCTGCGGGCCCTGGCCGCCAGCTCGCGCGACGGGGACCAGGGACTGTTCGAGCAAATGGTGCGCAATCTGGCCCAGGCCTACGATGCCCGGCACGCAATGATCGCGCTGATCGACACACAGGTCTCCGATGCGGATGCGGTGGGCTGGATGCAGACCGTGGCCCACGTGAAGGATGGTGCGCCCATGCCGCCACAGCGCTACCCGCTGCCGGGCTCGCCCTGCGCAGAGGTCCTGGCGCACGGCAGCCTGCTGCTGGCATCGGGGGTGCGGACACGTTATCCGGACGACGCGATCCTGCAGGATCTCGGCATGGAAGGATACTACGGGGTCCGGCTGATGCTCAGTGATCACGTGGCCGGGCTGGTTGCGGTGTTCGACGATCAGCCGCTGCGCATACGTCCCTGGAATCGCGACCTGATTCACGTATTCGCGGACCGCATCACCTCCGAACTCGAGCGCCAGCAGCAGGAGTCGGAACAGCGGCTGGCTGCCGAGGTCTATCACAACTCCAACGAGGGTATCGTCATTACCGATGCCCGTTTGCGCATCGAGCGGGCCAACCGGGCCTTCGAGCGCATGGCCGGTCATTCCGAGGCGGAACTGATCGGCCATTCCGCCCTGCAGCTCGGGCGCACGGTAAACGAGCGTCGTGTCCTGCATGACATGCTCAGGAGTCTGCGCGAGTACGGCTACTGGTGGGGAGAGGTCCAGTATCCGCGGCCGGATGGCAGTACCCTGCCCTGCTGGCTGTCGGTCAGCGGCATCCCCGATGGCGCGGGCGGCATTGCCCATTATGTGGCGCTGTTTACCGACATCAGCGAGCAGAAGCGCGCCCAGGAACGGATTCATCACCTGGCCCACCACGATACGCTCACCGGGCTGGCCAACCGCGGACGCTTTCTCGAGGCGCTGGACGAGGCATTGCGCAGCCACCAGATACTGGCCCTGCTGTACATCGATCTGGACCGCTTCAAGCCGATCAACGACCGCCTGGGTCATGCCGCCGGCGATCAGGTGCTGCAGGAGGTGGCACGGCGCCTGCGCCACAGCGTGCGCAGCAACGACCTGCTGGCTCGCCTCGGTTGCGACGAATTCGCCCTGCTTCAGTCCGGGTTCGAAAGCCTTGAGGAAGCCCGGGCCTCGGCCGAACAGACCGCCAACCGCCTGCTGCGGGTTCTGACACGCACCTACCTGATAGAGGGCCAGGAGGCGCTGCTGTCGGCCAGTATCGGCATTGCCCTCACTGAGGGACAGAAACCGATCCATGTCGAGGAACTGCTGTCGCAGGCCGATATTGCCATGTACCGCATCAAGCACCAGGGCCGCAACGGATTCCGTTTCTTCGAACCGGCCATGGCAGAACGGGTCCAGCGCCGGCTGGGCATCGAGGAACGGCTGCGCCGGGCGCTTGCGCAACAGCAGATTGGACTGCACCTGCAACCCATCCTCAACCTGGACAGCAATCGCATCCACGTGGTGGAGGCGCTGGCCCGCTGGGACGACGGCATCGAGAGCAATATCGGCACGGAGGAATTCATACGCGTTGCCGAGGAAACCGGCCTGATCGTCCAGCTCGGCCAGCGTGTCATCGAGCGCACCCTGCAGGAGATGGGAAACTGGCGCCGCAAGGGAGTGGAGGTACGCGCCTCGATCAACCTGTCTCTGCGCCAGCTCGCCGAGCCCGACCTGGTAGTGCAGCTGGAACACGCGCTGCATCGTTTCGACATTCCGGCCGACCAGGTGGTGCTGGAGATCACCGAGAGTTCCATGATGGAGGATGCGGAACGGGCCCTCTCGATCCTCAATGCACTCGCCAATCTGGGTATCCGGCTTTCGATCGACGACTTTGGCACTGGTTATTCATCACTGGCGCATTTGCGCCGCTTTCCCGTGCACTGCGTCAAGATCGATCGCAGTTTCGTGGAGGAAATCGATGGCCGCCCGGGAGCGCGCAACGAGATCGTGCGTGCCGCCGTGGCCATGGCCCACGGCATGGGGCTGAAGGTCGTGGCTGAAGGGGTGGCCACTCCGGCCCAGCGCGCCTTCCTCGCCTCGCTGCACTGCGACCAGATCCAGGGCTATCTCATCAGCCCGCCCCTGCCGCCGGAAGACTGCCTGCAGTTCGTGCGCGACTGGAACCAGACCGCGGCGGGTGCCTCAGATCACGCGTGAAAAGCGCTGCCCCTGCTGTTCACGCAGGTATCGGTCGAACACCATGCAGATGTTGCGGATCAGCAGGCGACCGGCGGGCAGCACCCGAATCCCGCTGTCTTCGAGCACCAGCAGGCCGTCTTCTGCCATGGTCCCGAGTTCTTCCAGCTCCGGCGCGAAATATTCCTTAAAATCCACCGCCCAGGCCTTGCCGAAGGATGCGAACTCGAGCTGGAAGTTGCAGATGAGCTGGGTGATGACCGCGCGGCGCAGACAGTCGTCGGCATCGAGCTCGACACCGCGAAAGACCGGCAGGCGCCCGTCGTCAAGCGCGGCATAATAGCCTTCGGCCTTGCGTTCATTCTGCGCATAGCAGTCGCCCACCATGCCGATGGAGGTCACGCCCAGACCGAGCAGATCACAGTCGGCATGGGTGGAGTAGCCCTGGAAGTTGCGATACAGGGTGCCCTCGCGCTGGGCACGGGCCAGCTCGTCTTCGGGCAGGGCGAAGTGGTCCATGCCAATATAGACATAGCCGGCATCGGTGAGGTGTTCGATGCTGGCCTGCAGGATGGCCAGCTTTTCCTGCGGGCTGGGCAGGTCGGCCTCGCTGATGCGCCGCTGCGGCTTGAACAGGGTCGGCATGTGCGCATAGTTGAAGATCGACAATCGGTCCGGGCGCACGTCCAGCACCTCGTCCAGGGTGCGCAGGAAGCGCTCACGGCTCTGGTGCGGCAGACCGTAGATCAGATCGATGCTGACCGAGCGGAACCCCTGCTCCCGCGCCTGCTCGATGACGCGAAAGGTCTGCTCCCGACTCTGGATGCGATTGACCGCCCGCTGTACCTCGGGGTCGAAGTCCTGCACCCCCAGGCTCATGCGATTGAAGCCCAGCTCGCGCAGCAGGGCGATGGTATCGCCCGCCACCTCGCGCGGGTCGATTTCGATGGAATACTCGCCGCTGTCGTCCTCATGCAGGCGGAACAGCGAACGGGTGTGTTGCATCAGCGCCTGCATCTCCTCGTGGCTGATGAAGGTCGGGGTGCCGCCGCCCCAGTGCAGCTGGTCCACCGTGCGATCGTCGTCGAACAGTTCGGCCTGCAGCGCCATCTCGCGGAACAGCCGCTCCAGATACGGCGCCGCCTTGCTGCGATCCTTGGTGACGATCTTGTTGCAGGCACAGTAGTAGCAGACCGTGTCGCAGAACGGGATATGGAAATAGAGCGACAGCGGACGCCCCGAGGCATTGGTGCCGCGCGCGATTTCGGCATAACGCCCGGCATCGAAGTCTTCCGTGAACTGCACCGCAGTGGGATAGGAGGTATAGCGCGGGCCCGCCTTGTCGTACTTGCGGATCAGCGCCTCGTCGAATTCGATACTCTGGTCGAAGTCCTGCATGGGTTCAGGGGCCTCGTCGGGAAAGCAGCGATTCTGCCATGGGTGCCACGGCAGCCACTTGCGCTGCGTCAAGCAGAAACACGCCATCCCCGCCGCGCTCGAACTCAAGCCACAGGAACGGCGCCTCGGGCAGGGCCTGCTCCAGCGCCGCGGCGCTGTTGCCCACCTCCACCACCAGGATGCCACCCTCGTTCAGGTGCCGCGGGGCCTCGGCCAGGATGCGCAGCACCAGATCGAGACCATCCTCCCCGGCGGCCAGCCCGAGTTCCGGTTCATGCCGGAACTCCTCGGGCAGATCGGCCATGTCCTCGGCATCGACATATGGGGGGTTGCTTACGATGAGGTCGTAGCGCTCGCCCTCGAGCGCGGAGAACAGGTCGGACTCGATGGCCCGCACCTGGCCCTCGCGGCCATGGCGATGAATGTTCTCCCAGGCCACGTCCACGGCCTCGGGAGAGATGTCGGCCAGATCCACCTCGGCCTGAGGAAAGACATGGGCGCAGGCAATGCCGATACAACCGCTGCCACTGCACAGGTCCAGCACTCGCCCGACCTGCTCCGGCTCCAGCCATGGCCGAAAGCCTGCCTCGATCAGCTCGCAGATCGGCGAACGCGGGATGAGCACCGACTCGTTGACATGAAACGGCAGACCGCAGAACCAGGCCTCTCCGGTGAGATAGGCCGCCGGCTTGCGTTCGTGTACACGCCGCTCGAGCAGGGCATGCACGGCCCTGCGCTCCGCCTCGTCGAGGCGGGTATCAAACCATGCGGATGGTGTATCGGGGGGCAAATGCACCGCGTGCAGCACCAGGTACACGGCCTCGTCCAGTGCCGTGGCGAAACCATGACCGAAATGCAGCCCGGCCGCATTGAAACGGCTGGCGCCCCAGCGCATGAAGTCGCGCAGGGTGCGGAGTTCGTCAGGGAGGACGGTATCGGTCATGGCGCATGCAGGGTGACGGGAGGTGTGGAATAATACGCCACCATGAGCACGCGAAAAAGGGCACTGCCATGGATCGCCTGAAACGCCATCACCTGGCCCTGCTGGCCTTGGCCGGAGTGATCGCACTCGTGCTCGGCTTCTGGGCAGGGCAGCTCAACCACGACGAGCC
>RFHG01000584.1 GCA_003696465.1 Gammaproteobacteria bacterium
CACGCCGGCCGCATCTACCTGGCCAAGGACGCGGTCAGCCGGGGCGAGCAGGTGCGTGCCATGTATCCGCGGCTCGAGGAATGGCTGGAGCTCAAGGCCCGCATCGACCCGCAATGGCACTTCCGTTCGCATCTCTCGCAGCGACTGGGGTGGCACCATGAGTGAACGGATACTGATTCTGGGCGCTACCTCCGGCATCGCCCGTGGCGTGGCGCATGCCCTGGCCCGACGCGGCCACCGGCTGCTGCTGGCCGCGCGCGACCGCGACGAGCTGGAACGGCTGGCGTCGGACCTGCGCATCCGATACGGGACCGAAGCCGGGATCATCGTGTTCGACGTGCTCGACGAGGCCCAGCATGACGTACTCTGTGCCGCACTCGAGGGGGACAGCCAGGCCCTGGATGGCGTGGTCTGCGCCATCGGTTATCTGGGCGACCAGGAACGGGCCTTCCGCGAGGCCGACGAGGCGCGGCGCATCATGCGCATCAATTACGAGGCACCGGCACTGCTGCTCAACCGCCTGGCGGCGGTATTCGAGGCCCGCGGCAGCGGCTGGATCACCGGTATTGCGTCAGTGGCCGGCGACCGGGGCCGGCAGAGCAACTTCATCTACGGGTCGGCCAAGGGCGGCTTTGCCCTCTACCTGCAGGGCCTGCGCAACCGGCTCGCCCGCCACGGCGTGCAGGTGCTCACGGTAAAACCCGGCTTTGTCGATACCGCCATGACCTGGGGTCTGCCGGGCCTGTTCCTGGTCGCCGACCCGATGAAGGTGGGCGAGGCCATTGTTCGCGCCCGGGAAAAGGGGCGCAACGAGATCTATGTGCCGGGCTTCTGGCGTCTCATCATGAGCATCATCCGCAGCATCCCCGAGGCCGTCTTCAAGCGGCTTTCGCTCTGATCCGGAAGCGAACCCTCAGGGACTCCAGGGCATGGTACGGCGCAGGCCCTTCATGGCCGGGCTCACCTGACGGGTCATCACGTTCACATCACGCCCGACCTGCCCCAGGGCAGCCGACATGTTTCGGGTATCGGTACCGATCTGCACCATGCGCGCGTTCATGGAGGCAACAGAGGCGTCGAGACTGGCTACCGAACCCTTCATCTCGGTCATGTCCCGCGACATGCGGGTCATCGCCCGCTCCATGACATGCACGGTGTAGAACATGTACGCCAGTGCCAGCACACCCACGATCATGGCCGGAATGGCGATCCAGCGGGTGCGCTTGACCTCCTGGCTCTGCTGACGGTCCAGATACTGCAGACGCTTTTCCTGCAGCTTCTCCTGCTCCAGCACCTCCTCCTGCAACTGGCGGTGCTCCAGCAGCAATGATTCGGAGAGCTGACGAATGGCCTCTTCCATGCGGCTTTCCTGATCCCCGACGCGCCCCTCGACACGCGAAAACACTCCGCCGAGCCCTTCCAACAGCTGACGCCACTCCTGCGCCCGCTGCTCATCCCTTTTCTCAACTTCGTTTTCCAAACGATTGAATTCACCGCGCAACTCCTCGATCAGGCGAGCCATTTGCTGGTCCCGGTCCCGTCGCTCCTCGCGCAGTTCATCCAGCAGTGGCTGAATGCCGGCCAGCACTGCCTGGCCCGGGTCGGCGACTGCCGCCTTCTTCTTCGCGGCCTTTTTCACGGCCTTCTTGCCCGCCCCGGCCGGCTGCCGGTCCGCTGTCTTCTCCGCATCACTCATGAGTTCTGCCCTCTATGTCTTGCCAAGCCGACACATTCTACCCATCTGCCACTTCCTGCCCATGATTTGCGTCACAAGCCGATGCCTTGGGGAATAAACGGCCGCGCTGGCGCATCTTGCCGTGGACACACCACCAAACAGTGAGGAGCAGCAACATGAAAAAAACAAGCTGGATCAAGTCGGCCCTGCTGGCCGCAGGCCTGTGCACGGCCACGGCGGGTCTTGCCTCGGGCAAGG
>RFHG01000585.1 GCA_003696465.1 Gammaproteobacteria bacterium
GGCCAGCACCAGCAGGTTCTGCTGCGGGGCCGTGACCGCCTCGCGCTGACGCTCGTTCAGCCCGTCGAGTATGTGGGAGACATCCATGGGGCGATTCTACCCCGCCTCGCGCGTGACGAGGGTCTTGATGTGGTGGTTGGACAGGCGCTTGCGCACGGCGCGCAGTTGCTGGAGGTCGGCAAAGGGGCCAATGCGCACGCGGTGCCAGGTGTCGCCATTGACCACCACGCGCTGGATACGCGATTCCACGCCCAGCAGGGCCAGCCGGGCGCGCAGGCGTTCGGCCTCGCTGCCGTCGCGGAACGAGCCGGCCTGCAGGATGTAGCGCACGCCAGCGGCAGGGGTTGAGGACTCGGACGGGGTGGCCGGCCTCGGGCGATCAGCGGAGGATGCGGCCTCGCTTTCGTATTCGTCATCGGGCACCACCACCTCGAGTTCCGGCAGCAGGGTATAGAAGTCGTAGCCGCTGCGTTCGGGCTCCGGCGTCTTGCGGCTGGCAATCTCGCGGCGTGCCTGGCCCAGCTCCTTCTGCGCCGCCTGCAGCACTTCGCGGCCATCGCCTCCTCGGTCCTTGAGCCAGATCAGGCCGCTGGCGAACAGGCCGATCATCAGCCCGGCGAGCAGCCAGATCCAGCCGGGCACGGGTCGCTTTCTGCTGGTCACGGGTTCCTTGTAATCGCGCGGCATTACATCTCTTCCGGTGCCGAGGCACCAAGCAGGCCCAGCCCGTTGCGAATCACCTGGCCGGTGGCAAGCGCCAGATTGAGGCGTGCATTGCGCAGCTCGGGTGCCTCGACGATGAACTGGTGCGCGTTGTACCAGGTGTGGAAGGCCTGGGCCAGCTCGCGCAGGTAATGGGCAAGCTGGTGCGGCTCGCGCTCGAGCGCGGCCCGTTCCACCGTCTCGGCATAACGGCCGAGCAGGTCGATGAGGGCCTTTTCGTGCTCGTTGTCGAGCAGATGCAGGTTGGCATCGCCCAGCGCGCGGTCGTGCTCGAGCCCCTTCTCGGCCAGCTGGCGCATCACGCTGTGGATGCGGGCATGGGCATACTGGATGTAGTACACGGGGTTGTCGCTGGACTGCGAGCGCGCCAGGTCGAGATCGAAGTCGAGATGCTGCTCGGCCTTGCGCATGACATAGAAAAAACGCGCCGCGTCGCGGCCCACTTCCTCGCGCAATTCGCGCAGGGTGACGAACTCGCCGGAGCGGGTGGACATCTGCACCTTTTCTCCGCCCCGGTAGAGCACGGCGAACTGCACCAGCCGTACCTCCAGGCGGGCATCGTCCTCGCCCATCGCGCGCAGGGCCGCGCGCACCCGCGGTACATAGCCATGGTGGTCGGCGCCCCAGACATCGATCACGGTATCGAAGCCGCGTTCGAGCTTTTCCATGTGGTAGGCGATGTCGGAGGCAAAGTAGGTGGTCTGGCCATTGTCACGCTGGACCACGCGATCCTTCTCGTCGCCGAATTCGGATGAGCGGAACCAGAGTGCGCCGTTCTTCTCGTAGATCCAGCCGGCCTCGCGCAGGCGCTCGATGGCCAGGTTGACGGCGCCCTTCTCGGTCAGGCTGCGTTCGGAATACCACTCGTCGTAGGTGACGCCAAA
>RFHG01000112.1 GCA_003696465.1 Gammaproteobacteria bacterium
CACGTCCGCAGCCTCGAGCAGGCCCAGCGCCTCGGCGCAGGCGCCAGCCGCGACCAGCCCAAGCGCCACCGCTTCGCCGTGCAGCAGCGGGGAGGCGGCCTGGCCGTCGGGCCAGCGCAGCCCCGTAAGCGGCTCGACGGCGTGGGCGAAGGTGTGCCCCAGGTTGAGCAGGGCCCTGCCGCCCACGTCGTCCGCAGCCTCTTCGCGCTCGTCCTGCTCGACGACGCTGGCCTTGACGGCGACGTTGCGGGCGACGAGCTCGACGAGCGCGTCTTCCTCCAGCGCCTCGACAGCGGGGATCGCCTCGAGGGTCCAGTCGAGCAGGGCGGGGCCGCTCATCGCGCCAGGGGCGCGCGCCCAGGGCGTCGAGGAGGCGATCAGCGCGTGCTTGACGCACTCGGCAAGGCCTGCGCGCAGCTGTCGCGCAGGGAGCGAGCGCAGCGTCCGGACGTCGCACAGGACGAGGGCGGGCTGCCAGAAGGCGCCGACCATGTTCTTGCGCAGCTGCCCCGCGACGCGCAGGTTCACCGCGGTCTTGCCGCCCACGGAGGCGTCGACCATGGCCAGCAGCGTGGTGGGGCACTGCACGACGGCGACGCCCCGTCTGTACACCGCCGCAGCGAAGCCCGCGACGTCGCCCACGACGCCCCCCCCCAGCGCGACGACCACGTCGCTGCGCTCAAGGCGACACGCCGCCATCGCTTCGAGCAGGCGCCCGAGCGTGTCGAGGCTCTTGTCCGCTTCGCTTGCGTGAAGGCTGACGCTGGCGGCGGCCAGCCCGGCGCGCTCGAGCGACTGGGCTGCGCTCTGCGTGATCGCCTCGGGAAGCGCCCCGTCGCACACGAGCAGCGCCCGCGCGGGCGCCAGGACCGTGCGCAGGCGGTCTCCTGCGCCTGACAGCAGATGTGCGCCGACGAGCACGTCGTAGGCTCCGCCCGCTGTGCGGACGGCGACGACGCGCTTCGCTGCTGGCCCGCCTGGCGTGGTCATTCCCACTCGATCGTCGCAGGGGGTTTGCTGGTGATGTCGTAGACCACGCGGTTGACCCCCTGCACCTCGTTGACGATTCTGCTCGAGATCGTCGCCAGGACTTCGTGGGGGAGCCTGGCCCAGTCGGCCGTCATGAAGTCCTCCGTCTCGACGGCGCGCAGGGCGACGACGCTCTCGTACGTTCTGCC
>RFHG01000586.1 GCA_003696465.1 Gammaproteobacteria bacterium
CCGGATGCGGGCAAGACCACCCTGACCGAGAAGCTGCTGCTGTTCGGCGGCGCCATCCAGCTTGCCGGCACGGTCAAGGGCCGCAAGGCGGCGCGTCATGCCACTTCCGACTGGATGGCACTCGAGCAGCAGCGCGGCATTTCGGTCACCTCCTCGGTGATGCAGTTTCCCTACCGCGAACGCATCGTCAATCTGCTCGACACGCCGGGCCACGAGGATTTCTCCGAGGACACCTACCGCACCCTCACGGCCGTGGATTCGGCGCTGATGGTGATCGATGCCGCCAAGGGCGTGGAGGAACGCACCATCAAGCTGATGGAGGTGTGCCGTTTGCGTGACACGCCGATCATGACCTTCGTCAACAAGCTCGACCGGGAGGGGCGTGATCCCATCGACTTGATGGACGAGGTGGAGGAAATCCTCCGCATCCGCTGCGCCCCGGTCACCTGGCCCATTGGCATGGGCAAGCGGTTCCGTGGTGTGTATCACCTGGAACGGGACAGCGTGCACCTGTTCGAACCCGGTCATGGCGATCGCGTCTCGCAGGGCGAGATCATCGAGGGTCTGGACAACCCGCGACTGGACGAGGTACTCGGCGATCAGGCCTCCGAGCTGCGCGACGAGATCGAGCTGGTGCAGGGCGCGAGCAATCGCTTCGATCATGCGGCCTATCTGCGCGGTGAACTGACGCCGGTCTTCTTCGGTTCGGCCATACACAACTTTGGCGTGGCCGAACTGCTCGACGACTTCGTCGAATATGCACCACCCCCGCAGCCGCGCCAGACCACGACCCGGGAGGTCTCGCCCGAGGAGGAAAAACTGACCGGCTTCGTCTTCAAGATTCAGGCCAACATGGACCCGCAGCACCGCGACCGCATTGCCTTCCTGCGCATCTGCTCCGGCACCTTCCGCAAGGGCATGAAGCTCAGGCATGTGCGCATCGGCAAGGAGGTCAAGATCCCTGATGCACTCACCTTCATGGCCGCCGAGCGCGAGCATGTGGAAGCGGCCTATGCAGGCGACATCATTGGCATCCACAATCACGGCACCATCCGCATCGGTGATACCTTCACCCAGGGCGAGATGCTGCAGTTCACGGGGATACCCAATTTTGCCCCGGAACTCTTTCGCCGTGCCGTGCTGCGCGACCCGCTCAAGATGAAGGCCCTGCAAAAGGGGCTGGAACAGCTCTGCGAGGAGGGGGCCACGCAGCTGTTCCGACCGCTGACCAACAACGACCTCATCCTGGGGGCGGTGGGCGTGCTGCAGTTCGATGTGGTGGCACAGCGTCTCAAGGACGAGTACAAGGTGGATTGCGGCTTCGAGGCCGTCAATGTGCAGACTGCCCGCTGGGTGAGCTGCAGCGACGAGAAGAAGCTGGCCGAGTTCCGCCGCAAGATGGAGCAGAATCTGGCCCTGGATCATGCCGGCGAGCTGGTCTACATCGCACCGACGCGTGTTAATCTGCAGATGGCCATGGAAAAATGGCCCGAGATCGAGTTCCACAGCACCCGTGAGCACGGGATCGAAATAGGAGGCTGAACATGAGACTTCGCCGGGTGGTCGCCGTGGCGGCGCTGGTACTGCTGGCCGGCTGCGCCAGCATGGATCGCACGCAAAGATCCGATGGTCTGCGTCTGGCCACGCTGCACTATGCCAAGGCGCTGCGCTGGGGCGACCTGCCCGCAGCGCTGGCCATGACCCGCTACCCCGAGGGCGAAAAGGCGCCCAATGACCGGGTCGACCTCAACGACCTGACCGATCTCAAGGTCACTCATTATGATGTCGGCGGGCTGCAACCGGACCCGGACCTGAAAAAGGCGCGTGCCATACTGGAGCTCGAGTACTACTTCGAGCGCAACGGCCGGGTCCATCGCCTGATCCAACAGCAGAACTGGTGGTACGACGATACCACCCGCCGCTGGTACTGCGCCTGCCCGTTCCCGAAATTCAAACCCTGAATCGATGGACACTCGGCGCATACTCGAGGCCTTCGACCGCATTGCCCGCGAGCGTAACTGGCTGCCGCTGCAGACACCCAAGAACCTGGCCATCGCCCTGGCCAACGAGACGGCCGAGCTGCTGCACGAGTTCCAGTGGCTCACCGACGAGCAGGTGGACGAGATGAACCCGAAGCAACGCGAGCGGGTGGCGCACGAGGCGGCCGATATCCTCATGTACCTGCTGGCCCTGTGCGACCGCATGGGCATTGACCTCGAGCAGGCAGTGGAAGCCAAGATCGCGATCAACGAGGAACGCTTCCTGAAGTGAGCGGAGTGCCCGGCCACGGCGACCGCCTGTTCGATGATCTGGCCGCCCGGCTGGCGGAGAAGGTCTATGGTGGCATCAAGGGCCGGCTGCGTCTCGACCTGGTGCAGCAGGATCTGCAGGCCTTCCCCCTGATATCGAACAGGCCGTTGCGGGTGCTCGACATCGGCGGCGGAGACGGGCGCATGAGTGCCTGGCTGGCCGGGCAGGGGCACGAAGTGATCTATAGCGAGCCGGC
>RFHG01000113.1 GCA_003696465.1 Gammaproteobacteria bacterium
CTCGATCGAGGACAACCTGAAACGCGTCGAGCAGCAGATCGAGTCCCTGCGCAAGCGGGCCGGGGAGCTGGAAGAGGCAATTGGTTCGAGCGGTGACCCGGTGGCCGACATGGAAACCGAACTGAAGGCGCTGGTAGAGCGGCGCGTGGCCGTGGAGAAGGAGCTGGCCGAGGCCCGGGCCCGGGTTCAGGCGCTGGAAGAGGCGATGCGCGGGCATGACCAGCAGCGCCTGATCATCGAGCGCGAACTGGAACAGGCGCGCAACCGTCTGGAGCAATTGCGCCTGGCCGAGAGCGAAATCAAGGTTCGCCGCGAGAACCTGCTGGAGCAGTTGGCCGAAACCGAGCTGGAGCTGGAAACGCTGCTGGCCGAAATGCCGGAAGAGGCCGATATCGATACCTGGGCCAAGCGCCTGGAAGAGGTGCAGGCCCGCATCCATCGCCTCGGTCCGATCAATCTGGCCGCCATCGACGAATTCCGCGAGCAGACCCAGCGGATGGAATATCTCGACAGCCAGCTCGCCGATCTCACCGAGGCCCTGGAGACCCTGGAAAACGCCATCCACAAGATCGATCGCGAGACCCGTTCCCGTTTCAAGGCCACCTTCGAGCAGGTCAATGCCCGCATTCAGGAGATGTTCCCGCGCCTGTTCGGGGGCGGGCAGGCCCACCTGGAAATGACCGGCGATGACCTGCTCACCACCGGGGTGGCGATCATGGCTCGCCCGCCGGGCAAGCGCCTGTCCACCATCCACCTGATGTCGGGCGGCGAGAAGGCACTGACCGCCGTGGCGATGGTGTTTGCCATCTTCGAGCTGAATCCGGCCCCGTTCTGCATGCTCGACGAGGTGGATGCGCCGCTCGACGAGGCCAATGTGGGGCGTTTCTGCGACCTGGTGCGGGAAATGTCGGAGCAGGTCCAGTTCATCTTCATCACCCACAACAAGACCACCATGGAACTGGCCGACCAGCTCATCGGGGTCACCATGCGCGAGCCGGGCGTGTCGCGTCTGGTGTCGGTGGATGTGGAAGAGGCCGCCGCCATGGCGACCGGCTGAGGCCTGCGCCGTGGAGTTGCGCTGGATCCTGCTGTTGCTCGGGCTGGTGGTGATTGCCGCCGTGTATCTCTATTCCACGGCCAACCGGCGCAGCCGCGGTCTGCTCGATCACGAGGATGATCCGGCGCTGGATGAGCCCCTCGAGCTGAGGACCGACGAGGAAGAGGTGTCGGTGTCCGAGCTGCAGGACGAGCTGATCAATCTCGATGCCCTGTTGCGCGAGGAAGCCACGGAGCAGCGCGGCAGCGAGGCAAGCCCGCATGCTCCCGCCGAGGCGCAGTCCGCACCGGCCGTGCCGCCCCAGGCCACCGACGAGGAGATGTTCGTGGTACTGCATGTGGCGGCCCCCTCTCGTGAGCAGAGGCTGCCGGGCCCCGAGGTGCTGGCAGCGCTGGAGGCCTGCGGGCTTGAGCACGGCCCGCTCGGTATCTTCCATCGCACACGCGCGCTGGGCGGGAGCCCGCGCATCCTCTTTTCCGTTGCCAACATGGTCAAGCCCGGCACGCTGGACCCGGGGTCACTGGCTGCAGGCGAGGAGATTCCGGGACTGAGCCTGTTCATGCGGCTGCCTGCCTTCATACCCGGTGAAGAGCTGTATCGAAATCTGCTGGAGTGCACGCATCAGCTCGCTCAGCAATTGGGCGGTCGAGTACTGGATGAAAATCGCAGTGCGCTGACCCAGTCCGCGATGGAGAAGATTCTTGAGGACATACGCCTCTTTGAGCTGCGTCGGCAGAAGGCCGGGGGAGGCAAGCGCCGATGAGTGAGGACCTCGAGGCCGTTCGCCGCCGGATCGAAGAGCTGCGCGAACAGATCAACTACCACAACTATCGCTATTACGTGCTCGATGATCCGGAGATACCGGATGCCGAG
>RFHG01000114.1 GCA_003696465.1 Gammaproteobacteria bacterium
CAGTATCCGGGTCGGTTTGCCCGGCGGGGTGATGGTTTCCACCGTCAGATCGACCTTGCCGCTGTCGAAGACCTCGTCATCCTTGCGCCAGAAATGACGGGCCTCCTCCTCGGGAAAGAGGTCGAAATCGCTCTTGCCGCGCAGCTCCTCCGGTGTTTTGCCGATCAGGTCGCAAAAGGCCTGGTTGAAGCGGATCCAGCGATGCTGGCGGTCCCTGACGAAGACCGGGTCGGGCAGGGCGTCGAACAGCTGATCGACAAACAGTTCCAGGCCGAGACGGTCGCTGATGTCGACCAGGACGCCGCGCAGGCCGATGACCTCGCCTTCGCGCCGGATCGGGCGGGCGTAGCCGAGCACCTGGCGGATGCTGCCGTCGGCGCGCCGTACCCGGTAGATTCTTTCTCCGGGGGTGTCCGGCTCCTGGCCGAGCAGAATGCGGATGCGCTGCGCCATCACCGGACGGTCTTCGGGCAAAAGAAAGTCCTGGATCTTGCGACTGACGATTTCTTCCGGCGGATAACCGCTCCATTCGACCGCGTGATGGTTGATGTAGCGGATGGTTCCGTCCGGGTCGATCTCGAAGACCGTCTGCGGCAGGGTGTCGGTCAGCTCGCGCAGCTGCGCCTCGCTCTGGCGCGCCGACGCCAATGCCTGCTGCAGCTGCGTCGTGGCACGGTCAACCCGGCGTTTGAGCAGCCGGTTCCAGAAGAGAGCCCAAATGATAACCAGGGTCAGCAGACCGAACACGCCGGCGGCGATCTTCAGTTCCCGGTCGCTGAGAATATCTGTGTGTTCCAGGCTGATCCAGCGATGACGCCAGCTCTGTTTGACTTCGGCCGGTATGTCGGCCAGCGCCCGGTCGAACAGCTCGGCCAAAACCGGCCAGTCCTTGCGGATGCCGAAGCGCAGATCCCAGCGGTAGTCGATATAGCCGGCCACCTTCAAACCGGTGAGCCCGAGCCGGTCGATGTTGTAGCTGGCCACCGCCAGGTCGACCACGGCGGCGTCCGCCAGGCCGAAGGCGACCGCCTGCAGGGCCTCCACGTCGGAGCTGACGGTTATCTCCTGCAGGGTGGCAATCCG
>RFHG01000587.1 GCA_003696465.1 Gammaproteobacteria bacterium
GTGGACCGGGTGATCGTCTACCGCCGTTCCGGCAACGACATCACCATGCACGAGGGGCGTGACATCTGGTGGCACGAGGCCATCGAGGGCCAGCCACGTGAATGCGCACCCGAATGGGTGGATGCCGAGCATCCACTGTTTTTGCTCTACACCTCCGGCTCCACCGGCAAGCCCAAGGGTATCCAGCACGCCACGGGCGGCTATCTGGTGAATGCTGTCGTCACCAACAAGTGGGTGTTCGACATGCAGGACAGTGACATCTTCTGGTGTACGGCCGATGTCGGCTGGATCACCGGCCATACCTATGTGGCCTATGGCCCGCTGGCAGTCGGGGCCACCCAGGTGATGTACGAGGGCGCCCCCACCGTGCCTGGTCCCGACCGCTTCTGGGACATCTGCGAACGCCACCGCGTGACCATCTTCTACACCGCGCCCACGGCCATCCGCGCGCTGATGAAACTCGGGGACGAGCATCCGAAGGCGCACGACCTCTCAAGCCTGCGCCTGCTCGGCACCGTAGGCGAGCCCATCAACCCCGAGGCCTGGATGTGGTACCACACGGTCATCGGCCATGAGCGCTGCCCGATCGTGGACACCTGGTGGCAGACCGAGACCGGTGCGCACATGATCGCACCCATTCCCGGAGCGGTACCGACCAAGCCCGGTTCCTGCACCCTGCCCCTCCCCGGAATCGACGCTGCCGTGGTGGACGAGGAAGGCAACGAGATCACCGAACCCGACAAGGGCGGCTATCTGGTGATCCGCAAGCCCTGGCCATCGATGCTGCGTACGGTATGGGGCGACGAAGAGCGCTACCGCAAGACCTACTGGCCGAAATTCGGCGGTCGCTACTATCTCGTTGGCGACAGTGCACGGCGCGATGCCGATGGCTACTTCTGGATCATGGGCCGCATCGACGATGTGCTCAATGTTTCGGGGCATCGGCTCGGCACCATGGAGATCGAGTCGGCCCTGGTGGCCCACCCGGCCGTGGCCGAGGCCGCGGTGGTCGGCCGCCCAGACGAGATCAAGGGCGAGGCCATTGTGGCCTTCGTCATCCTGCGCGGGGAGCGCCCGACCGGAGAGGAAGCCGAGCGGATGGCACAGGAACTGCGCGAGTGGGTGGCGAAGGAAATCGGCCCCATTGCCAAGCCGGACGACATCCGCTTTGCCGATGGTCTGCCCAAGACCCGTTCCGGCAAGATCATGCGCCGCATCCTGCGGGCCATCGCCCGTGGTGAAGACATTACCCAGGACACCTCCACGCTGGAAAATCCCGCCATTGTGGCCCAGCTGCAAGGCAAGGCCTGATTCGGCTGCACTGCCTCATGGTCCTGGATTTGACCATGAGGCAGCCATTGCCGAATAATCCGGCCATGGACAGGGAGATTGCATACACATGCGCCTGAGCGGCGAAAGGAAACCACTCAAGCTGCTGTTTCTGATTCTGCTGCTGAGTTACATGGCCGCTTATGTCCTGTTTGCGGTCTATACCTGGTTCGACACCATTGGCGATCAGGGCGAGCGGCTGGACTTTCGCAGCAGCATGCTGGCGGCCGCCACCGACGACCTGCTCTATCACTACGAGGGATTGCTGCGCCTGACCGGACAGAGTGCGCTGCATGCAGGCGTGCTGGAAGACCCGGAACGGGCGCGCGACCTGATCGAGCGCGTGCTGGCAGAGAACCCGGCGCTGGCCGGCTATGGCCTGGCACGCCCGGACGGGCAGCTCCTGATCGTTTCCGGTATTCCCCCGGGCAACCCCTTGCCCAATCTGGCACGCCAGCCGCAGAGTCGCGAGACTTTTCTCCATGCCCTGAAACGGCAGACCCTGAGTGTGGGCCGCAGCTACTGGTTCCCGCTGTTGAAAAAATGGGTCATGCCCCTGCGGCTGCCGATCCGCGATCATGCAGGCAAGCCCGTGCTGGTGGCCGCCAGCGGCTTTGCCCTGACCAGCCCGGAGTTGAGCTGGAACCGGCTGTTGTTGCCTGAAGGCCATGAACTCCTGCTGGTGCGTGATGACGGCCACCTGCAATTCCTCCGCCCCTTCAGGCCCACGGGCCCTGATGACCCTTTGTTCGAGCGCCCACTGGATAAGGGTTTCATGCAAGCCCTGCACAGGAGCGAGCGCGAAGGTCGTGCGGTCTTCACCGAACAGGGGCTGTGTCGCAGTACCCCCATCAAACGTTATGAACTGCATGCCGCAATCTGCGCCCCGCTGGGCGGCATCCTGCAGGAATGGGTGCAGCGCATGGCCATTCCCAGTGCCGTCTTCCTGGTCTTTCTCGGCATTGGCCTGGGGGTGTATCGCATGACTCGCCGAATGGACATCGAACGTCAGGAGGAACAGCGTCATCACGAAGCGCATCTCTCCTGGCTGGCCGAACACGACAGCCTGACCGGCCTGCCCAACCGGGTTCTGCTCGAGGATCGACTCAATCAGGCCCTGCATCATGCACGGCGGGAGCAGCGTCGTCTGGGCATCATGCTGGCCGATCTGGACAACTTCAAGCGCATCAACGATGGCCTGGGGCACCAGATTGGCGACCGGCTGCTGATGCAGGTGGCCGAACGACTGAGTGAACTGACCCGGGCCAGTGACACGGTGGCCCGCTTCGGTGGCGACGAGTTCGTGCTGCTGATCGAACAGATCGAGGATCGATCGGATCTGATCGGCATCGCCGACAAGATCCTGGCCGGCTTCCGTGAACCCTTTGTCATTGACGATCACCAGCTCAATGCCACCATCAGCCTCGGTATCGCCCTCTTCCCGGGTGACGGGGAAACTGCCGAGAGCCTGATCCAGTCTGCGGATACCGCACTCTACGAGGCCAAGGCGCTGGGACGTGATCGCTTCATGTTCTATGCCGAGGAGCTGAATACCCGCACCCGGCGCTATCTCCAGCTCGAGGCCGCCCTGCGCTGTGCCCTCGACCGCGACGAGTTCCATCTGCACTACCAGCCCCAGATCGCGCTGGACAGGGATGAAGTCATCGGTGTGGAGGCGCTCTTGCGCTGGGACTCGCCCGAACTGGGCAGCATCAGTCCGGCCGAGTTCATACCGGTGGCCGAAGACACCGGCCTGATCCGGAATCTGGGCAACTGGGTCATGGCCCATGCGCTGGAGGAGATTGCCCGTATCGAGCAGCTGACCGGTCGCACACTGGTACTCGCCGTGAACGTATCGGCCCTCGAGCTGCGCGGCCCCGATTTTCTGGAACGCGTTCACGGCCATGTCGAACAATCGGGCCGTCCGCCCGAACGCCTCGAGGTCGAGATCACCGAGGGTGTACTGGTGGGCCAGCACACGCGCGCACCGGAACTGCTGCAGGCCCTGCACGAACTCGGGGTGCGCCTGGCCATCGACGACTTCGGTACCGGCTATTCCTCACTGGCCTATCTGAGCAACCTGCCGATCGACACGCTCAAGGTCGACCAGTCATTCGTGCGCAATCTGCTTCAGGATCCGGGCAATGCCGTACTCACCCGCACCATCATTGCCATGGGTCATTCCATGGGCCTGAAGGTCGTGGC
Organism: Gammaproteobacteria bacterium; assembly: GCA_003696465.1. GTDB lineage: Bacteria > Pseudomonadota > Gammaproteobacteria > J044 > J044 > J044. Next base: position 3,535 of record RFHG01000587.1, read on the forward strand.
AGAAGGAGTCGAGGATCACGACACGCTGGGCTTCCTGCGCAAGCATCGCTGTGACATGGCTCAGGGCTACTATTTCGCGCGCCCGATGCCCGCAGCGGCCCTGCTTGAATTCCTCCAGGGCAATACCGA
>RFHG01000588.1 GCA_003696465.1 Gammaproteobacteria bacterium
CGCCTCAGGAGCGCAGCAGCATGAAGATCCTCGTCGTGGGCGGCGGTGGCCGCGAACATGCCCTGGCCTGGAAGATCGCGCAGTCACCCATGGTGAGCAGGGTCTTCGTCGCCCCCGGCAATGCCGGTACCGCGCGCGAGCCCGGGCTGGTCAATGTCGATATCCAGGCCGAGGACATCCCCGCCCTGTTCCGCTTCGCCGAGGACGAACACATAGACCTCACCGTGGTCGGCCCCGAGGCCCCGCTGGTGGCCGGCATCGTCGATACCTTCCGCGATGGTGGCCTCAATATCTTCGGCCCGACCCGGGATGCGGCCCGGCTCGAGGGCTCCAAGGCCTTCACCAAGGACTTCCTGCAACGGCACAACATCCCCACCGCACGCTACGGCGTATTCACCGAAGTGTCCGAGGCGCTGGACTTCATCCACGACCACGGCGCGCCCATCGTGGTCAAGGCCGACGGGCTGGCGGCCGGCAAGGGCGTCATCCTCGCCCGGACCGTCGAGGAGGCCAACGCCGCGGTCAAGGACATGCTGGCCGGAAACGCCTTCGGCGAGGCCGGGCACCGGGTGGTGATCGAGGAATTCCTCACCGGCGAGGAGGCCAGCTTCATCTGCATGGTCGATGGCCGCAACATCCTGCCCATGGCCACCTCGCAGGACCACAAGGCCCGCGACGAGGGCGACAAGGGCCCCAACACCGGCGGCATGGGCGCCTACTCCCCGGCACCGGTCATCACCCCCGAGATCGAACAGCGCATCATCCGCGAGGTCATCGAACCCACCGTCATCGGCATGGCCCACGAGGGCATGCCCTATACCGGCTTCCTCTACGCCGGCCTCATGATCGGCGAAGACGGCACCCCCCGCGTGCTCGAATACAACTGCCGCTTCGGCGACCCCGAGACCCAGCCCATCATGCTGCGCCTGCAGTCCGACCTGGTGCAGCTCGTCGAAGCCGCCCTGGCCGGCCGCCTGGACGAAACCGTAGCACAATGGGACCCGCGCGCCGCCCTTGGCGTCGTCCTGGCCGCCGAAGGCTACCCCGGCAGCTACCGCAAGGGCGATGTCATCACCGGACTCGATGCCGACGACAACGGCAAGACCACCAAGATCTTCCATGCCGGCACCTGCGAACAGGACGGCCAGATCGTCACCTGCGGCGGACGCGTCCTCTGCGCCACCGCCCTGGGCGACACCGTTACCGAGGCACAAAAGCGCGCCTACGACCTGGCAGACAAGATCAGCTGGGATGGTGCCTTCATGCGCCGCGACATCGGCTGGCGTGCGGTGGCTCGGGAGAAGGGGCAATAGGGCAGCTAATCGCGCCGGTTGTATTGCAGAGTCTCCGAGGACAAGGGCAAGCTACAGAGCTCCTTGCCTGATCAGTTTCCAGCACGATCGGCACTTGATTCAGCAGCGGTCGGTTTTCAATTAACCTTGCACATCCGCTGCGCGGCTGCGCCCCACTTTCTTTGCTTGCCCAAAGAAAGGGCACCCCGGGCCCGCGCCCGCTTACGCGGGTACCCGACCGCGAACGCATCGCTGCGGGGGTTCATCGACGGGCTTCCATGCCCGACGATGAACTGGCCGGCATCCCTTGCCGGCCCCCGGGTCTGCTGCGCAGCCC
>RFHG01000589.1 GCA_003696465.1 Gammaproteobacteria bacterium
CTGCCTGCCGGTGGGCAATGCCGGCAACATCACCGCCCACTGGATGGGTTACACCGAGTATTTCGAGCATGGCATCGTCAACAGCCGGCCGGTGATGGTTGGCTACCAGGCCGAGGGCTCGGCGCCCTTCGTGCGTGGCGAGATGGTCGACAACCCGGAAACGGTTGCCACCGCCATACGCATCGGCCATCCGCAGAGCTGGGACAAGGCCTGGGCGCTGCAGAAGGAGGCCAAGGGCTGGTTCGATGCCCTGTCCGACGAGGAAATCCTGGCCGCGCAGAAGCTGCTGGCGGTCAAGGAAGGGATCTTCTGCGAGCCGGCCTCGGCCACCTCGGTTGCAGGCGCCCTGCGTGATATCCGTTCCGGCAAGATTCCGGAGGGCAGCAAGGTGGTCTGCACCCTCACCGGGCATGGCCTCAAGGATCCGGATACCGCCATCCGCCAGACGACCTCGCCGGTGCTTACGGTCGAGGCCACCCTGGATTCGGTCAAGCATGCCATACTCGACAACATGGCCGACTGAAGCACCACCGGGAGATCCATCGTGCGCATCCTGAGCCTGCTGTGTACCCTGCTGCTGCTGACCCCTGCCGTTTCGGCCAAGGACATCGACGGCGAGCACGCGGTGTTTGGCCTCGGCGCCCAGCCCTGCAGCCAGTACCTGGCCGCGCGCAAGGGGCAGGGTGTGCCCATGCGGCGCTACCAGGACTGGATCGAGGCCTATTTCTCGGCCTTCAACCTGCTGGTGAACAACACCTGGAACATTGCCGGTCGGCACAAGATGCCCGAGCTGCTGCGCTGGATGGATGCCTGGTGCAGCCAGCATCCGAATGAGCCTTTCATCGATGCTGTGGCCAACCTCACCGCCGTGCTCTATCCGGATCGCCAGAACCTGGCCCCGGGCAAGGACAACCGCAAGAAGTGGAGCCAGGAGCTCGGCCGCGGGCCAGACAAGCCCTGAACCGATGGGCAGTGAGCGGCGGCTGGTGCTGGTCTACAATGCCGACAGCGGCCGCCTCAACGCGCTGCTCGACATGGCCCACAAGCTGTTCTCCCCCCAAACCTATGCCTGCGACCTGTGTGCCATCACCCACGGCGTGTTCCGCGAGCGCGAGGCCTGGGGCCAATTCGTCGACAGCCTGCCGCTCCCCGTGGACTACCTCCACCGGGACGAATTTCATGAGCGCTATCCGGAGCTGACCGGCGAGCCGCTGCCGCTTGTCCTGCTGCTGGAGGGCGAACAGCCAAGGATCCTGCTCGATGCCAGGGGCATTTCCGGCCTCGATACGCTCGAGGATCTGGGCAGAGCCATCCGTTCCGGGCTCGAGCACTCAGCGCCAGATGCGCTCGGGGACTGAAGAACCCGGCAGGTCCTCCGGCCGGTCGATGTCCGCAAGCGGGGGCAGCAGCCCGACAGGAAGGCCAGCACGCCGCGCCCGCAGCAGGCTTTCACGCAAGACACGCTCACTGCCCCAGGGCATGTCCGCAAACAGGCCGCGCGCGCCCAGGGCCTTTCGAGTCATGCCGATCAGGATATACCCACCGTCATGGGCCGGGTTGAACACCAGCGGGTAGCTGCGGAGCAGGGCAAGGGCCTGATGAATGCGCTGTGTATCGAGCCCCGGGCAGTCGCTGCCGATCAGGACGACCCGTTCGTGCCGCTGCAGGGCAAGCCTGAGGGCATGGTACATGCGCGCCCCCAGATCGCCGTCCGCCTGGCGCTGCAGGGCCCAGCCGCGCCGGGCTGCCGAGTGCAGCAGCGCCTGGCCGGCGGCTGGATCACCGCACCACAGCCAGCGTCGTGCGACAGGCAGGTCCTGCAGCCGAACCAGCGCATCCTGCAGCAGCCAGCCGTGCACGGCGGCACAGCCCTGCGGTGAAAGGCGGGGGGAGAGTCGGGTCTTGACCTGGCCGGGCTCCGGCAGGCGGGCCAGCAGCAGCACGGCATCGGCGCTATACTTGCGCCTGCTCAAGAGGAGTCTCCCGTGCGTTTCATCGACCGTTTGCCCTGGACTTACGTAATCCTGTTCTGCCTCACGCTGGGCCTTGCCCCCTATCTGCCCATGCCACATGTGGCAGAGAAATTGACCATGCTCTTCCAGGGGACGCTGCACAGGCCGATCGATATCTTCGATCTGTTTCTGCACGGGAGCCCGTGGGTGCTGGCCGGAGTCAAGGGCGTGCGGCAGCGGGTGGCCGCCGGC
>RFHG01000115.1 GCA_003696465.1 Gammaproteobacteria bacterium
CCACGCATCGTCGAGCACCTCGACCAGGTCACGGGTGCTGTATTCCGGCAGCGGCAGGGGGCGGATCAGGCCGGTCTCGAACCATGCCAGCAGGTTCGACAGTTCCGCTCGCGCCTCATCCGCGTCGAGCGGCTTCAGTGTGATCTTCCGGGCCTCCTCCCTGCCCGTGAAATAGCCGCAGGCCGGCTGCCCCTTGGCAATGCCCAGCGCCTGCAGGCACAGATGCCGGATCCACAGGGGCAGCAGTTTGAGAGGCGAGTAGCTGCTGGCCGAAAGCAGCAGCAGGCCATGTTCGGGATGCAGCGTGTGAATCCTTCCGGCAACCCGCAAGGCCGTGTCGTTCACGGGAACCTCGAGGTCGATGTCCTGCGGGTCAAAGGCCAGCGGGGCCATGATGCCGTCCTCCTCGCAGCACTGAATCAGCGCTGCCACGGCCTCGTGGCTTTCGGTCAGGGTGATCTCGCTCCAGGGGCCATGCGGCAGCCAGCCGCAGGCATGCAACGCCGCATCGGCCGCGTGCGGGTCGCCGGTCTGCACCCAGGCGGAGAGCAGCCGGTCGCGTATCTGCCAGGCCTGCAGGCCGTCTGGGGTAAAGGGCTCGTCCTCGGCGAGCAGGGCATCGTTCGGGTCCTGAAGCCGCAGACGCTGCTGCAGGAACTGGCGCACCGGGTGACGGAAAAATCCGTCCAGTACATCAGGAGCAATGACCCGTGGTTGCTCCTCGGGAGGTGGCAGGGGCGTGTCGGGCCATGCACTCTTGGGCATGGAGGGCTCGTGCGCCCGCATCGCTCGGGCTGCCTGCAGCCAGTGTGCGCCGTGTGCACGCAGGGCCAGGCGGGATTCCTCCGGCTGTGGTTGCCCGTCGAAATTGGCCGGACTGAAGGGATGCAGCCCATGCGTGCGCATGCAGGCCTTGCCCGGGGGGATGCCATCCAGCCGGTACCGTGCATCGATGTAGTCGATCAGCTCGCCCACCACGACCGAGGGTTGCAGGGGTTCGTTGCTGCGCGCATCGCGCCCGGTCCAGGAGATGATGAGCCGGTCACGCGCGGCCAGCATGGTCTCCAGGAAGAGATAGCGGTCTTCCTCGGTCCGGTCCGGGTCGCCGTGGCGCCATTGTTCCTGCATCCGGTCCAGCTCGTCGTCGCGACGCGGGCGGGGAAAGGCCCCGTCCTGCATGCCGAGCAGGGCGATGACCCGAAACGGCACCCCGCGCAGCGGCTTCATGGCACAGAAGGTGACCCCGCCCCGGTAGGGCCGGCCTCGCTCGGCCAGTTGTCCCAGTTGCTCTTCCATGAACTGGCGGATCACGGCGGGCTCCAGTTCAGGTACGCCGGCCTTTTCCGCATCCTCCAGGGCCTCGATGGCGTCACGAATGCGCTGCAACCGGTCCTCGTCTTCGCCGCCATCGCCAAACAGTTCCTTGAGCAGGGCGCCCAGGCGTTCGCCCCACACATCCGGCGTGGCCGGCCGGGCCAGCGCGACCGACCAGTAACGCAGCCGGTCCAGCAGGGTGAAAAACCGGGCCGCGCGTTCGGCCTTCAGGGCCGTCATCCTCGGGACCGGGGCAATGCGGCCGTCCAGCAGCGCATCGCTGCCGGTGGCAAAGCCGGCCAGGATACGTTCGAAGGCCTGCTGCCAGGTATTGTCGTCGATACCGGGCAGCCCCAGTCCCTTGCGGTGCGCAGCATCCAGCCCCCAGTACACCCGCAGCGCATCGAACAGCTCGGTCAGTTCGGCAATGTCGGCCTCTTCCAGCCCGAATTGCGCGCGAACCCGGGGCAGGTCGGCAATGGCCAGCACCTCGTTGCGCCCGAAGCGGCTCTCCGGCAGGGCCAGCAGGTCCAGAAACACCCGGATCATCGGATGCTCGTCTGCCTGGAAGGTATCGGTCAGGTTCCAGGGGAGGAAGTGCTCGGCCGGCGCGCTGCCGAACACCGCCTCGATGTATGGCGCATAGCGGCTGATTTCCGGCACCATGACCAGAATGTCCTCGGGCTCCAGCTCGGGGTCTGCATCCAGACAGTGCAGCAGGGTGTCGTGCAGGGCCTGGCATTCGCGCAGCGGGCCGTGGCAGACATGAAACTGCAACGAGGGCAGGGGCAGCTCGCGCGAGACATCCAGCTCCAGCGCATCCGTGTCTTCCGGCGCCACCGCGGTGAAGATATCGGCCTGGATCTGATGCAACAGGGAGTCGCGCTCGGGCTCGGCAAAATGCTCGCTGTCCTCCATCAGCGGCAGCGACTCGTCGAGCAGCAGGTCCTGAAAGGCCTGCCCCAGCCGCCCCCACTGGGTGAGCAGCGGGTTGCCGGCCTGCCACAGCGCCATCGACTCCGGGTCGTCACGCCGCTGGCGGGCCATGCGCCGAGGGGATTCCAGGTCGGCCCAGTACTCCGGCGTGGGCGCCAGCAGCCACAGGTGCACCGGCAGGTGGCGGGCCAGCGCGGCAAAGGCCTGCAGCAAAAGCGGCGGCAGGTTGTGAATGGAAAAGAGATCGATGCGCCGGGGCAGGGCATCGGGGTTAGGGTGTTGCAGTGCCTCGAGAAAGCTCCCCATCAGCGCCAGCCGGTGGTCTTCCACGCCCTCCGAAACCTGCTGCCACAGACGGGCCTGCCAGCCGTCCTCCGGCGCCGCCTCCCAGGCGCGGATCAGCTCGGGCCGGTGATACTGGTAACGGTCGAACAGATCGGCCAGATGCCGCGCGAGCTGCCAGCGCTTGAGTCCGTTGGGGTCGTTGTCCAGATAACGGGCCAGCTCCGCCTCCTCTGCAGCAAGGGCAGGAAGGGCAGCAAGGATGCGCCAGCCCAGCCTTTCGCGGTCCAGCGGGTCATCCTCCCTGGGCAGGCCCAGCAGTGCGCGTGCCTGCTGCCACAGCCAGGCCGCCGGCAGGCGTGTATCCAGCAGGCACGCAATCCCGTTCTGCCGGCAGAACCGCTGCTTCAGCCAGGCTGCAAGGGCGGGGCTTTCGCAGATCACCGTCTGTTCGTCCAGCGGCGGCGCGGGTTCGCTGCCCAGGGCCTCGATCAGTGCATCGGCCAGATCCTCCAGCCGGTTTCCGGTGTGCAGGTGCAGCATGTTCTGTCTACAGGGCTCCGTTGCCGGGATGAATGCCTTCCATCATGTTCGAGTATCCATCATTTCACATGTGCCGTCTTCCCGTCGGTGGCCGACGGCAGCCACGAGTTCTTCACTTCACGCTCAGGGTCGCCACCGCGATGGACTCCTGCGGTGTCTCCCGGGGCAGGGGCTCACCCTTCACCGAGAGGCACATGACCTGACCGTCACCGAAATGCCAATCGTACTTGCGGATGCGACCCCACAGCGGTATCTGGCCCTCGTGCGCCGCATGATGACGACGCACGATTTCCCGTACTCGGGCAAGCTCACGGCAAAAGTCATCCTCGATCCGTTGCCGGTCCAGGCGGATGAAACGCGCCGTGCCGGTCGCCGCCATGGCAAAAATGGGTCCGCGCTTGCGTACCGGTCCGGTATCGGCCAGCACCCAGGCCGGGTAGAGGCGCTCCAGACGTTCCCTTTCCGCCCTGATCTCGGCCAGTACGACCTCGCCTTCCGCCTCGTCGAGCTCTGGCAGACACCGGACCAGGGCCCGGAAGAAGTCCTCCTGCGTGTAACGGAAGTCGAAGCCGGGCGCCATCAGCCACCGGGCCAGGTCCTCCGTGCGTTTCAGTCCATCAAGGCGGCGCAGTGCACGGTCGCGCTGGCCGCCGCGGTAGCCCATGCACGCCGCCAGCCGTGTCGGGTCGTGCTTTTGCAGTGCCGCCTTCAGGCGTGCTTCCAGTGCCCGGGTACGTGGGGTATGGTCCAGGCTGTTCATGTGTTACCTCCTTTCCGAAGGAGGCACTTGAACACCTTGGGCAAGGCGCTCGCGTGCCGCTTTAGCCGCATTTGTCGGGCGCCCGGCAAGCTGGTCGTCAAATCGGCGCCGTCCTGTGGAGGACAGGTTCAGTCTAGGGCAAATTCGTCAGTTTGTGTCGCCTCAAGCACATCATGGCGACACTATTTGTCGCGCTTGTCTTCCTGCCG
>RFHG01000590.1 GCA_003696465.1 Gammaproteobacteria bacterium
CACCAATGCCGATGCCAATGTCACGCTGTCGCTCGTCTCGCCCATTGCCGGCGTCGACTCCAGCGCCACGGTCGCCACCGGCGGCCTGACTGGCGGGGCGGACCAGGAGACCGATGACGCGCTGCGCGATCGCCTCCGCGCCCGCGTCCAGAACCCGCCACACGGTGGCGCCAGGAAGGACTACGAGGCATGGGCCCTCGAGGTCGAGGGTGTTACGCGCGCCTGGGTCTTCCCGCACTGGACGGGCGCCGGCACCGTGGGCGTGTTCTTCGTCCGTGACGACGATGCCAGCATCATCCCCGATGCCGCCGAAGTGCAGGCTGTTCAGGATCATATTGATGCTCTACGCCCGGTCACGGCCGCAGTGACCTGCTACGCCCCGACCGCCGTTCCCATCGACATGACCATACAGCTGTCGCCAAACACGACGGCCGTGCAGTCCGCCGTGCAAGCCGAGCTCCAGGACCTCTTCCGGCGTGAGGCAAACGTCGAGGACGGCAACGGATCCGGCACCCTGCTCATCTCGCATATTCGCGAAGCCATCAGTCGGGCCGAGGGCGAGGTCGACCATGTTCTGGTGACTCCGTCTGCAGACATCACCCTCTCGCCTGGCGAGATGGCCATCCTCGGAAACCTGACCTTCCAGGCGCTCTAAGATGCCGGCTGCTTCCGACTACAAGATCCAGTTGCAGGCGCTACTTCCGCCGGGGCGGCTGTGGGACGCGCTTCGCGAGCCCGGCCGGGGATCCGATCAGCTCCTGGCAGCGCTGGCCGAGGAATTTGCCCGCGTAGACGCGCGTGCCGAGGCACTGCTTGATGAAACCGACCCCCGCACGGTGTACGAGTTGCTGGCCGAGTGGGAGGCATTCGCCGGTCTGCCGGATCCGTGCGTTCCGGATGGTCAAACGGCCGACGAGCGCCGTAGTGCGCTCATCGGGCGACTCACCGGCATGGGAGGTCAGTCCCGGCAATACTTCATCGACCTGGCAGAATCGCTCGGGTACAGCATCACGATCACTGAGTTTCGGCCACAGACAGTGAATGGCAGTGTGGACGAGCCTCTTTACGGTGGCGATTGGGCTTTCGCGTGGCAGGTCACTGCGCCCCAAGACAGCGTGACCTATCACGCGGTCGACGGCGACGTCGCCGAACCCCTGGCAAGCTGGGGTAACGAATTGCTCGAATGTGTCCTCGGTCGTTTCAATCCGGCATATACCCATTTGATCTTTGCATATACCTAGGAGGTGAAACATGGATCGCGTCTATGAGTCCAATGCGGCGGCCGGTCCGCCGAGTCCGCCGGCCACTCCATCCACCGGATACCCGACGGCAGGGGATCCTGTTGCAGGCATCCCTGCAACGCGTCCAGGAGATTACTGGTATCACATGGTGACGGAGGAGATCCTGGCGGCTATCAGCTCGGCCGGTCTGACGCCGGATCATACAAACCTGGCACAGCTGCGCGATGCAATTATCGCACTGAGCTCACAAAATTCTGCTCCAGTCGGCTCGGTGATTGCATGGACAAGCACTACGCCACCTGACAATTACCTGGAGTGCAACGGGGCTGCCATCAGCCGTACGGCATATTCCGACCTGTTCGCAGTCATCGGAACGATATTTGGGGCAGGTGATGGAAGCACTACATTCAACTTGCCTGATCTACGGGGCGAATTTATCCGCGGTTATGATAACGGCAGGGGTGCCGATGTAGGGCGCGCGCTTGGCAGCGCACAAAGCTGGGCTATTGAAAACATAGTCGGTGAAACA
>RFHG01000116.1 GCA_003696465.1 Gammaproteobacteria bacterium
CCGCCATCGGACAGCCCGCAGCGGCGCGGGCGGTGGGACAGGCAGTGGGTGCCAATCCCGTGGCCTGGCTGGTTCCCTGCCATCGGGTGGTGGCTGCCCGCGGGCCCGGCGGCTATCATTGGGGGCTGGAGGTCAAGCGGCGCCTGCTGGCGCTGGAGGGTGTTCACCTGTCCTGAACGGGAACCCTTCAGCCGCGTGGCTTGCGCCCCAGCCGCTTTTCGACCTCCAGGATCCGCAGGGTCGTGGCCAGCACGGTATCCGGATTGAGACTGATGGCATCGATGCCCTGTTCCACCAGCCACTCGGCCATGTCCGGGTAGTCGGAAGGAGCCTGGCCACAGAAGCCGGAATGACGCCCGTTGCGCCGTGCGCCCTCGATTGCCAGCCGGATCATTTCCTTCACCCCCGGGTCGCGTTCGTCATAGTCGAAGGCCACCATCTCGGAGTCGCGATCCACCCCCAGGGTGAGCTGGGTGAGGTCGTTGGAGCCGATCGACAGGCCGGCAAAGTGCCGCATGAAGGCGTCCACCTGGATGACATTGTTGGGGATCTCGCACATGACCAGGATCTTCAGCCCGTTCTCGCCCTGTTTCAGGCCGTTCTCCGCCATGGCCGCCAGCACCCGTTCGCCTTCCTCGGGGGTGCGGCAGAAGGGGATCATGATCTGCAGGTTGGTCAGCCCCATTTCCTCGCGCACCCGCCGCATGGCGGCACACTCCAGATCGAAGCCCTCGCGATAGGCCGGGTGTGTGTAGCGGGCGGCGCCCCGGAAGCCGAGCATGGGGTTACTCTCCACCGGCTCGAACCAGCGCCCGCCGAGCAAAGAGGCATATTCGTTGGACTTGAAGTCCGACAGCCGTACCACCACCGGCCTGGGCCAGAAGGCCGCGGCAATGGTGCCCACGGCCTCCGACAGCTGGCGCACGAAGAAGTCGGCGGGGTGTTCGAAGCCGTGCACCAGGGCCTCGATCTGTTCACGGGTGGCGGCATCATCGATGCGCTCGGGATGGAGCAGCGCCAGGGGGTGGGCCTTGATGTATTCGTTGATGATGAACTCCATCCGCGCCAGTCCCACGCCATCGTTGGGCAGGAAACTGGTCTTGAAGGCCAGTTCGGGGTTGCCGAGGTTGATCTGGATTTTGGTGGCGGGACGGGGCAATTCCTCGAGATCGGTCTCGATGACCTCGAACGGGACCTTGCCCTCGTAGACCTTGCCGACATCACCCTCGGCACAGGAGACGGTGACTTCCTGGCCATCGGGCACGCGTTCGGTGGCATCGCCGCAACCGACCACCGCGGGAATGCCCAGCTCGCGGGCGACGATGGCCGCATGGCAGGTCCGCCCGCCGCGGTTGGTGACGATCGCCGAGGCAATCTTCATCAGGGGCTCCCAGTCGGGCGTGGTGATGTCGGCCACCAGCACCTCGCCGGGGCGGAAGTCCTGCATCTTCGACGGATCGAGCACCAGTCGGGCAGGGCCGGTCGCGACCATGGTACCCACCGCCCGGCCGGTAGTGAGCACCGGTGCCGTGCCCTTGATGACATACTGGCGCAGCACGTGTCCCTTCTGTTGCGAGGCCACGGTTTCCGGGCGTGCCTGTACCATGTAGAGCTGCCCGTCGATACCATCCTTGGCCCATTCCATGTCCATCGGACGCGGCTCGCCCGCGGCCTCGCTGTAATGTCGCTCGACCTTGATGGCATAGTCCGCGAGCTGCAGCACCTCCTCGTCCGACAGGCAGAAGCGGGCGCGTTCCTCGGCTGTGGTCTCGACATTCATCACCGGCCGTTCGCTGCCCTCCGGGGCATAGACCATCTTGATCTTCTTGCTGCCCAGCACCCGCCGCAGCACCGCCCGGTGGCCAGCCTCGAAAGTGGGCTTGTGCACATAGAATTCATCCGGATCCACGGCACCCTGCACGACATTCTCGCCCAGCCCCCAGGCACCTGTAATGAACACCACGTCCCGGAAGCCGGTCTCGGTATCGAGCGAGAACATCACTCCGCTGGCCGCCAGATCGGAGCGCACCATCTTCATCACCCCGATCGAGAGGGCCACCTTGAAATGATCAAAACCCTGATCGATGCGGTAGTGGATGGCGCGGTCGGTGAACAGGCTGGCGAAACAGCGGCGGCAGGCATCGATCAGGGCCTCGTCGCCGCGGATGTTCAGGTAGGTCTCCTGCTGTCCGGCAAAACTGGCATTCGGCAGGTCTTCCGCAGTGGCCGAGCTGCGCACCGCCACGCTCAGGTCCTCGCCGTATTCCTCCTTCAGTCGGGCATACGCGGCCAGGATTTCCGACCTGAGGTCATCCGGGAACGGTGCCGAGAGCACGATTTCGCGCGCCTGCCGGCCCCGGCGGGCCAGATCCTCGACATCATCCGCATCGAGATCGTCGAGCACCTCATGCAGCGCATCCCAGGCCCCGGCCCGGGTCAGCAGGTCGCGATACGCCTCGGCGGTGATGGCAAAGCCGTTGGGTACAAGGATGCCCAGCGGCATCAGCTTCTGGTACATCTCGCCCAGCGAGGCATTCTTCCCTCCCACGAGGGGCACATCCTCGATGCCGATTTCCTCGAAAAACCGGATGTATTTCATTTCTGTGCTCATGAATCTTGCTCCTTGATTCAGGCAGCCAGCACGAGGCCGGCCGCCAGGGTGACTCCGCTCAGGGCGAGCGACAGCAGGGTCAGCCTGATGGCCGGAACCAGTCGTCTGGGTTCATGCGCGTGCCACAGCAGCAGCAGGCCGGCTGCGGCACTGGCGGGTGCCGGCAGCAGGGCCAGCAGCATGGCCTCGGGCAGCCGGCCCGAGATCACCAGTCCCACAAGGCTTATGTAGGCGAGCAGGGCAATCAGCAGGTAGCCCCAGCGGGCCCTGTCCACGCCCAGCCGCACCACCCAGTGATGCTTGCCACTGGCGGCATCCGCGGCCTCGTCCGGGAATTCATTCAGATAGAGCAGGTTCATCACCAGCAGGGCATAGGGTATTCCGGCCAGGACCGGCAGCATTGCCATTTCGCCTCGCTGCACGTAGTCGGCGCCGAGCGGAATGAGTACGCCGAAGCCCACGGCCACTGCCAGCTCGCCCAGCCCGCGTGCATTGAGGCTGAACGGAGGCGCCGAATAGGCCCAGCCGAGAAACAGCCCGGCGGCACCGATGAGCAGCAGTTCGGGCCCGCTCTTCAGGGTCAGCCACAGGCCGATGGCCATGGTGGCGAGGCTGAGGATGATGCCGAGACGGCGCATCTGCCCGGCACTGAGCACGCCATTCTGGATGAAGCGGCTGCCCCCGGTGAAGGGGAAGACCCGGCGCGTGTTGATGCGGTCGGTGCCATTGAGTTCGTCGTAGTAGTCGTTGAAGACATTGACCGCGGCATGGGCGAGCAGGGCACCCACCAGGGTCAGCACGGCCTCCGGGATGCGCAGCCGATGGAGGTCGTGCCAGGCACTCGCCAGGCCGATCAGTACCGGCAGCAGGCTGGCGAGGAGGAAGGGGGGACGGGTGGCCAGTACCCAGCGAAGTGGCCCGCGCAGGACCTGGGGATCGGGTTCTCCCGGGAGGATGGCGGTAGCTTCGGCTTCCATGAGGACTCCTTGGATTGCACCATGCATGGTGAATGGCGTGCGTCGTTCATCATAGGCCCGGCAGCAAGGCACTGGCAATGCTGCGGGTCAATCGTGCATCATCGGCAGCAGTGGGCCGCGGAATCAGCGGACCGTTCGATGGGCCAGTATGGAGGAACAGGATGACCGAATGGTTTCAGCTCGGGCCGCAGGCCGTCTGGATGTTGCTGGCCGCGTTGCTGACTGGGCTGCTGGCCGGGCTCGGCTGGGGGCAGTTGCGCCTGCACCGGTTGCGCCGCCAGCAGGCGCAGAACGAGCAGACATGGCAGCGGCAGCTCGAAAGCTCGGAGCAGGCCTGTGCCCGTCTGCAGGAAGCGCATGACCGGAAGGCCGAATCCATCGAGGATCTGCAGGCGGAGCTGGCGCGGGAGCGGGCATCCGCGGCACGGCTGGAGGCCGAGCGTGATGCCCTGCAGCGGGCCATCGAGGAGCTGCGCACGGCACAGGCCCGCCAGCGCGAGCAGGAGGAGCAGTTGCGCCAGGAACTGGGTGCCCTGCGGGCCCGGCGCGCGGAACTGGAGGCCCGCCTCGAGGAACAGCAGAAGCGGGCCGAGGAGCGGCTGGCCGAGCTGGAGCAGGCACGCAAGCAGTTGCGCAGCGAGTTCGAGAACCTGGCCAACCGCATCTTCGAGGAACAGGGACGGCAGTTCAGCGAACGCAACCGCAAGGGGCTGGACGAGATCCTCGGCCCTGTCCGCCAGCAACTCGACGACTTCCGCAAGCGGGTCGACGAGATTCATGCCCACGAGCAGAAGGGGCGAGGCATGCTGGAGCAGCAGTTGCGCCAGTTGCAGGACCTCAATCGCCAGCTCAATGAGGAGGCGCGCAATCTGACCCGTGCGCTCAAGGGTGACCGCAAGGCCCAGGGCACCTGGGGCGAGATCGTGCTCGAGCGGGTGCTGGAGCATTCAGGCCTGCGCAAGGGGCAGGAATACGAGCTGCAGCCGGCGCGGCGAAACAGCGAGGGCAGTCTGCTGCGTCCGGATGCCATCATTCACCTGCCCGAGGGCAAGGACGTCATCGTTGATTCCAAGGTCTCGCTCAGCGACTACGAACAGTATGTCAATGCAGGCGACGAGCTGGAGGCGGCGGCAGCGCTCAAGCGCCATGTTCGTGCCGTGCGCGATCATGTCGAGCGGCTGGGCGGCAAGAACTACGAGGATCTGGAGGGCGTGCACTCGCTCGATTTCGTGCTCATGTTCATGCCTATCGAAGGCGCCTTTACGGTCGCGTTCCAGGAGGATCCGGAGCTGTTCTCGCGTGCCTTCGACCAGCGCATCATCATCGTTACCCCAACCACCCTGCTTGCCACCCTGCGCACGATCGAAAACATGTGGCGCTTCGAGCGCCAGAACGAGAACACGCGGCGCATCGCCGAACGCGCTGGGAAGCTGTACGACAAGCTGCGCGGGTTCCTCGAGGACTTCGAGCGCATTGGCCAGCAGCTGGACACGGTCCGTGGTACCTGGGACAAGGCCCGTGGCAAGCTGGTGCAGGGGCGCGGCAACCTGATTCGGCAGGCAGAGGAATTCGTGGAACTCGGTATCAAGGTGAAAAAACAGATACCGCAGGCCCTGCGCGAGGAGGCGGGGGCCCTGCAGGTCATCGAGGACGAAACCGAAACAGGGGGACAAGACAGCGATGAGTGAGCAGAAAGGCAATGCCCGCGGCATGGTGCAGGCCATCTACATTCTCTATCTGGTGAGTATCGTGGTGGGGATCACCGGCCTGATTGGTGTGATCCTGGCCTACGTCTACCGGGGCAATGCGGAACCGTGGCTGGAGAGCCATTTCCGTTTCCAGATCCGAACTTTCTGGATCGGACTGCTCTACAGCCTCATCGGCATGCTTACCGCTCCGCTGTTCGTCGGTTATCTGGTGCTGCTGTTCGTGCTGGTCTGGCTGATCGTGCGCTGCGCCAAGGGATTGCAGTGGCTGGATCGGGGCCAGGCCGTGCCCGACCCCGCCACCTGGCTCTGGTAGGCCGAGAACAGCCCGTCAGCCTGCGCGCTTGTCCTTTTCGATGAGCGCGTAGGCGGAGTGGTTGTGGATGGACTCGAAGTTTTCCGATTCCACCACATAGTAGCTGATGCGGTCGTCGGCATTGAGGCGGGCAGCCACGTCACGCACCATGTCCTCGACGAATTTCGGATTGTCGTAGGCCCGCTCGGTGACGTATTTCTCGTCCGGGCGCTTGAGCAGGCCATACAGCTCGCACGAGGCCTCCTGTTCCACCAGCTCGATCAGCTCCTCGATCCAGACAAAGCCATCGAGCAGGGCCGTGACGGTCACATGCGAGCGCTGGTTGTGGGCGCCGCGTTCGGAGATGTTCTTGGAGCAGGGGCAGAGGCTGGTGACCGGCACCACCACCCGCAGGAGCATCTCCGGCTTGCCATCGTGGATCTCGCCGATGAAGCCCACTTCGTAGTCGAGCAGGCTTTGCACGCCCGAGACCGGTGCCGACTTGTTGATGAAATAGGGGAAGCTCATCTCGATATGGCCGGACTGGGCCTCGAGCCGCTCGACCATCTCGCCCAGCATCTCCTTGAATGACTGGACGGTGAGCTCCCGTTCGTGCTGGTTGAGGATCTCGACGAAGCGGGACATGTGCGTGCCCTTGAAGTCCTGCGGCAGGTTCACGTACATGTTGAAGCTGGCCACGGTGTGCTGCTCGCCACCACCGCGCTCGGCAATGCGTACCGGGTGGCGGATATCCTTGATACCGACCTTGTTGATGGGGATCTGCCGGGTGTCGGCACTGCTCTGCACATCCGGCATGCTCTCGGTGATTGCCTGGCTCATGGGGCGTCCTCGATCAGTTTTCGCTGTAGCGCACGCAGGCGCGCTCCGTTTCCCACAGCGTGATGCCGGCCACCCTGAGCCCGGGGCGCTCGATGGCGCGGGCAAGCTCGCGATACAGGTAGGCGGCGATGTTCTCGGCCGTGGGGTTGATTTCGTCGAACGGCGGAATCTCGTTGAGATAGTAGTGATCCAGCCGATCGGTAATCTCCCGCACATGGCGACGGATTTCCTTGAAATCGATGGCCATGCCGGTCTCGTCAAGGGTCTCGGCCTCGACTTCGGCCTCGACCTTCCAGTTGTGTCCATGCATGCGGCTGCACTGGCCCGGATACCCGCGCAGGGTATGGGCAGAAGCAAAGTCGCTGACGACCTTCAATGTATATGTCGCGGCCATGGAATACCTGAGTAAACTGCTAATATATTAACCGAGTCGCCCGGTTTTGACAAAGTCCAGATCCATGGTCTGCCGGATGCGGCGCACGATGCCCGCGGCATCCAGGCCACACTCCGACAGCAGTTCCTCACGACTGCCATGCTCGACGAAGCGGTCGGGCAGTCCAAGATGGATCATTGGCCGGGTGACGCCGGCCTCGGCAAGATACTCCGCAACGGCACTGCCCGCGCCACCGGCCACCACGTTGTCTTCTACCGTGACCAGCAGTTCGTGCTCGGCGGCAAGGCGCTCGATCAGGGCCTCGTCCAGCGGCTTGACGAAGCGCATGTTGGCCAGGGTGGCATCCAGTTCGTCGGCCGCCGCCGTGCAGGCATCGAGCAGACTGCCGAACATGAGGAGGGCAATGCGGCGACCGCTGCGCAGGATCTCACCCTTGCCAAGCGGCAAGGGTTCGAGGCGCTTGTCCGGCAGGATGCCGGGACCCCTGCCGCGGGGGTAGCGAACCGCAGCCGGGCCGTTGTGCGCATAGCCGGTGCACAGCATGCGACGGCATTCGTCCTCGCTCGCCGGGGTCATGACCACCAGATTGGGGATGCAGCGCAGATAGCTCAGGTCGAAGGCCCCGGCATGGGTGGGGCCGTCGGGGCCGACCAGGCCGGCCCGGTCGATGGCGAACAGCACCGGCAGGTTCTGCAGGGCCACGTCATGGATGAGCTGGTCGTAGCCGCGCTGCAGGAAGGTGGAGTAGATGGCCACCACCGGGTGCAGCCCCTCGCAGGCCATGCCGGCAGCCAAGGTCACGGCGTGCTGTTCGGCAATCCCGACATCGTGATAGCGGTCCGGGAAGCGCTCGGAAAACGCCACCAGCCCCGAGCCTTCGCGCATGGCCGGGGTGATGCCCACCAGTGCCGGATCCAGCTCTGCCTGATCGCACAGCCACTGGCCAAAGACCTCCGTGTAGGTCGGGGCCTGTTGGCCGCTGCCGGACTGCAGCCCCTGTTCGGGGTCGAAGCTGCCCACGCCGTGATAGCCGCAGGGATCGCGTTCGGCGAGCTTGTAGCCCTTGCCCTTGCGGGTGACGACATGCAGCAGGCGCGGGCCCGGCAGTTCGCGCAGGTTCTCGAGGATCGGGATCAGGCTGTCGAGGTCGTGGCCGTCGATGGGGCCGTAGTAGTTGAAGCCGAGTTCCTCGAACAGGGTGCCGGGCACCACCATGCCCTTCATGTGTTCCTCGGTGCGCCGTGCCAGCTCCCACATCGGCGGCATGTATTGCAGCACGCGCTTGGAGCCCTCGCGCATCATGCTGTAGGTGCGGCTGGTGAGGATGCGGCTCAGGTACTTGGACAGGCCGCCCACGTTGGGCGAGATCGACATCTCGTTGTCGTTGAGGATGACCAGCAGGTTCGCATCCAGGCTGCCGGCGTGTTCCAGCGCCTCGAAGGCCATGCCCGCGGTCATCGCGCCGTCACCGATGACTGCGATGCAGTGGCCGTTCTCGCCCCGTTGCCGACGGGCGATGGCCATGCCCAGGGCGGCACTGATGGAGGTACTGGAATGGCCCACGCCGAAGCTGTCGTAGGGGCTCTCGTCGCGGCGCGGGAAGCCGGCCAGGCCGCCACGCTGGCGCAGGCTGGCCATGGCCTCGCGCCGGCCGGTCAGGATCTTGTGCGGATAGCTCTGGTGGCCCACATCCCAGACGATGGGCTCGCGGGGGGTGTCGAACACGCGGTGCAGGGCGATGGTCAGTTCCACGGTGCCGAGGTTGGAGGCCAGGTGGCCGCCGGTGCGCGAGACCGTTTCGAGCACGAACCGGCGCAGCTCCCCGGCCAGGCGCTTGAGCTCGGGGAGCGGCAGGGCGCGCAGGTCGGCTGGGTCGTCGATGCGCGAGAGCAGGGGGAAGTCGGCCGTACCCATCACCATGCCAGCGTGGAAAAGACGGCAATTATAACGCCAAAGCGGGGTGGACTTACAGCGCCGGGCCGGCCCTTCAGTGGGTGCGCTGGACGATCCAGTCGCCCACGGCCCGCAGCAGGTCGGCCTCGGGTCCGAAGTCCTCCAGCGCCTGCAGGGCCCGGTCATGCAGCAGCTCGACTTCCTCGCGCGAGGCATCGAGGCCGATGACGGCAGGGTAGGTGGGCTTGTTGAGCGCGCGATCGGCTCCGGCCTGCTTGCCGAGCTGTTCGGTATCGCCGGTCTCGTCGAGGATGTCGTCCTGGATCTGGAAGGCCAGCCCGATGTCGTGGGCAAAGCGATGCAGGGCCTGCAGGCGGGCATCCCCGCGCTCCGCGCCACCGAGGGCGCCCATCAGTACCGAGGCATGGATGAGGGCACCGGTCTTGCGCACATGCATCTCTTCCAGCTCGGGCAGGGTCAGGCTGCGGCCGGTAGCCGCGAGGTCGATGGCCTGCCCGCCGGCCATGCCGCGAGAGCCGGCAGCCTCGGCCAGGATGCGGATCATCTCGATGCGCGTCGCGGCCGATTCCGGGAGTTGCGGATCCACCGCCAGGATGTGGAAGGCCAGGGCCTGCAGCGCATCGCCGGCGAGGATGGCCGTGGCCTCGTCGAAGGCCTTGTGGTTGGTGGGCTTGCCCCGGCGCAGGTCGTCGTCGTCCATGGCCGGCAGGTCATCATGGATGAGGGAATACACATGTACCAGCTCGACCGCGGCGGCACAGCCGTCCACGCGCTCGGGCCGGGCACCCGTGGCCTCGGCCGCTGCATAGACCAGCAGGGGACGCACCCGCTTGCCTCCCCCCAGCACCGAATAGCGCATGGATTCGTGCAGCCGCCCGGGGTTGTGGTCCGCGGGCGGCAGCCACTGGTCGAGCACCTCCTCGATGCGCTGCTGGAGTGCGTCGAAACGCACGTGCTGCTCAGACAAGCTCATCCGCGTCGAAGTCCTCGGTGTCGCCCTCTTCGGTGAGCTTGCGGACCTTCTGTTCGGCGTTCTTCAGCTCCTGCTGGCAGCTTCGGGTCAGCGCCACCCCGCGCTCGAATTCCTTGAGCGATTCCTCCAGCGGCAGATCGCCCTGCTCGAGGCGGTTGACCAGCCGCTCGAGTTCCTCGAGGGCGGCCTCGAAATCGAAACGCTTGTCGTCCTCGGATCCTGACATGCGAAATACCCGGTTGGCTGCGACAGTGATGGGGTGGATATTGCACCATGCCCGGGGCGGCAGGCAACCGGATGCCGCGCTTTTTCGGTCTGCCATGGAAAAAACACATGCCGTACCGGGCGGGCAACTATAGTCAGAGGCCTTGATCGGATCGTGGATGGCCCCATGAAGAAAAAGCCCGCAGGGGCTTGACATATTTTTAGAATAGGTCTAAAAATGAGTCCGAGTTTGTCAACCCACCCATGAAAACCTGGAGGTACCACCATGGAACTCAAAGGAAGCAAGACTGAAGAGAACCTGAAGGCCGCGTTTGCCGGCGAATCCCAGGCCAACCGTCGTTACCTGTATTTCGCGGCCAAGGCCGACATCGAGGGCTACAACGACGTGGCCGCCGTGTTCCGTTCCACCGCCGAGGGCGAGACCGGTCACGCCCATGGCCACCTGGAATACCTCGAGGCCGTTGGCGACCCCGCAACCGGCCTGCCGATCGGCGGCACTGCCGACAACCTGAAGGCCGCCATCGCCGGCGAGACCCACGAGTACACCGACATGTACCCGGGCATGGCCAAGACCGCCCGCGAAGAGGGCTTCGACGAGATTGCCGACTGGTTCGAGACGCTGGCCAAGGCCGAGCGTTCGCATGCCAACCGCTTCCAGAAGGCGCTCGACGCCCTGGACAGCTGATGCCCTGGTCTCCGGGGCCGTATCCCGGCCCCGGAAGCCTTGTTTCCGAATAAAAAACCGAGGAGAGAGCAATGGCCGGCGGAATCCGCGAAGGCAGTCTGGACGCGCCCACGCGTCACCCGATCGACTGGAAGTCGCCCGACTTTTACGACGAAGGCAAGCTCTTTGCCGAGCTCGAACGCGTGTTCGACATCTGCCATGGCTGCCGTCGCTGCGTGAGCCTGTGCAATGCCTTCCCCACGCTGTTCGACCTGGTCGACGAGTCCGAGACCATGGAGATCGATGGCGTGGCCAGGGACGACTACTGGAAGGTCGTCGACCATTGCTATCTCTGCGACCTCTGCTACATGACCAAGTGCCCGTATGTGCCGCCGCACGAATGGAACGTGGATTTCCCCCATCTGATGCTGCGCGCCAAGGCGGTCAAGTACCGCAAGGGTGACGTGAAGCTGCGCGACCGGGTGCTGACCTCGACCGATCTGGTCGGTACTCTGGCCGGCATCCCGGTGGTGAGCGAGGTGGTCAATGCGGCCAATCGCAGCAAGCCGGTACGCAAGCTGATGGACAAGGTGGCCGGCATCCATCCCGATGCCATCCTGCCGGAATTCCATTCGCGCACGGCGCGCAAGGCCTTCCGCGGCTACCGCAGCGAAGGGATCGAAGCCAAGCAGACGGAAGAGACCACGGGCCGGGTGGCCATCTTCGCCACCTGCTATGGCGACCACAACGAGCCGCAGCTGGTCGAGGACCTGATCGCCGTGCTCGAGCACAACGGTATCGAGGTGCGGCTGGTCGAGCGCGAGCGCTGCTGTGGCATGCCCAAGCTCGAACTGGGCAATCTGGACGCGGTGGAAGCGGCCAAGAACGAGAACGCCGCTGTCCTTGCGCGGCATATCGAGGAGGGCTGGGACATCATGGCGCCGGTGCCTTCCTGCGTGCTCATGTTCAAGCAGGAGCTGCCGCTCATGTTCCCCGATGACGAGGAAGTCCAGCGCATCGCGAAACGTATCTTCGACCCGTTCGAATACCTGATGCTGCGGCGCAAGGCGGGGCTGCTCAACGAGGAGTTCAGGAACCCGCTGGGCACCATTGCCTATCATGCCGCCTGTCACCTGCGTGTGCAGAACATGGGCTACAAGACCCGTGACCTGCTGCAGCTCGTGCCCGAGACGCGACTCGAACTCGTCGAACGCTGCTCGGGTCATGACGGGACCTATGCGGTGAAATCGGAGTTTCATCCGGTTTCCATGAAGATCTGCCGGCCGGTGCTGAACAAGGTTCGGCAGATCAACCCCGACCACTATGCCAGTGACTGCCCGATGGCAGGCCACCAGATCGAAAACGGCCTGCAGGACGGCAGCGAACCCCAACATCCGCTGACCCTGTTGCGCAGGGCCTACGGCATCTGAATCCGGAGAAAGTGACGATGGAAAAGCTGAAGCACGAGGATCTGCATTCGCTCGAGGAATATGACCGCATCCGGCCCGAGTACCGCGAGCGCATGCGCGCCCACAAGGCGCGTCGCCAGGTGGCCGTCGGGCCTCATGTGACCTTTCATTTCGAGGACCGGGATACCATGCAGTATCAGGTGCAGGAGATGCTGCGCATCGAGCGCATCTTCGAGCACGAGGGCATCCAGGAAGAACTCGATGCCTACAATCCGCTGATC
>RFHG01000591.1 GCA_003696465.1 Gammaproteobacteria bacterium
GCCCCTCGAGAACGCGGTGTTCTTCGCCCGCCTGGTCCAGCGAGTCATCACCCTGCTCACCACCCCCACCGCCTCGGGCGTGCTCTACGAGGTGGACATGCGGTTGCGGCCCAGCGGCAGCTCGGGGCTGTTGGTCAGCAGCCTGGAGGCCTTTGCCCGTTACCAGCGGGAGGAGGCGTGGACCTGGGAGCACCAGGCCCTGGTGCGTGCCCGGCCGGTGGCTGGCGATGAATCCCTGGCCAACGGCTTCGAGGCCATCCGCAGGGAGATTCTCTGCCGGCCGCGTGACACTGCGTCATTGCGCGACGAGGTGCGGCACATGCGCGAACGCATGTGGTGCGAACATGCGCGGAAGAAACCGGGTCGTTTCGACCTCAAGCGCGATCCGGGAGGTATCACTGACATCGAATTTATGGTGCAATATGCAGTGCTTGCCCATGCCGCGTCGCATCCGGAGCTGGTGGAGTGGACCGACAATATCCGGTTGCTCGAGGCCCTCGCGCATGCGGGCGTGCTGGAAACCGATCGCGCCGAGCGGCTGGCCGGAATCTACCGTGAGTTCCGAGATCATCTGCATCACCGCCATCTGGCGGGGAAGGGGGCCGATGTTGCCCGGGAACGCTTTGCCGAGGCATCCGGCTTCGTGCGGCAGATCTGGCGTGATCTGATGGGCGCGCCCGCCTTTTCCGGGCGTGACGACTGCAAGAACCGAGGAGAAGACTGACCATGTCGATGGCCGACCGCGATGGTGTGATCTGGCTCGATGGCGAACTGGTGCCCTGGCGCGAGGCCCGGGTGCATGTGCTCACCCATACCCTGCACTATGGCATGGGGGTGTTCGAGGGGCTGCGTGCCTACCGCACCGAGCAGGGGCCGGCCATCTTCCGGCTCGGGGACCATACCCGCCGGCTGCTCAACTCCGGCCACATCCTTGGCATGAAGATTCCCTTTGATGCGGAAACCCTCAATGCGGCACAGAAGCAGGTCGTGCGTGAAAACGGCCTGGAAAATGCCTACATCCGGCCAATGTGCTTCTACGGTTCCGAAGGCATGGGCCTGCGGGCCGACAACCTGCGCGTGCACTGCATGGTCGCCGCATGGGACTGGGGGGCCTATCTGGGCGAGGAGGCGCTGGCCCGGGGCATCCGCATCAAGACCTCCTCCTACACCCGGCACCATGTCAACATCACCATGTGCAAGGCCAAGTCCAATGGCAACTACATCAACTCCATGCTGGCCCTGCAGGAGGCGCTCAACGATGGTTATGACGAGGCGCTGCTGCTGGATGTGGAGGGCTTCGTGGCCGAGGGCAGTGGCGAGAACTTCTTCATGGTGCGTGACGGCATCATCTACACGCCGGAACTGACCTCTGCTCTGGACGGCATCACCCGGGCCACCATCATCACCCTGGCCGGCGAGCTGGGGTATGAAGTGGTGGTCAAGCGCATCACCCGCGACGAGGTCTACATTGCCGACGAGGCCTTCTTTACCGGCTCGGCCGCAGAGGTCACGCCGATTCGGGAGCTCGACAACCGGCAGATCGGTGCCGGCCATCGCGGGCCAGTGACCGAGGCACTGCAGAAGGCCTATTTCGACCTTGTGCACGGGCGTTATCCCGGGCATGATGAGTGGCTGAGCCTGGTCTAGGACAGGAGGGGCATCCGATGGTCAATCCCGATACTGCCGCACATCCCGAGGCCTGTGCCACGCCGAACAGCCGGCGCCGGGTCGAGATCACGCGCAACGACCTGCCCCTGCACTGCCCGCAGGACGGGGAGTGTCTGTGGAACGCCCATCCCCGCGTCTTTCTCGATATCGAGGACACGCCCGATCACCGGGTGATCTGTCCGTACTGCAGTACCGAATACATCCTCGTCGATTGAGTGCCCAGCATACGCCCCGCAGTTGTCTGATTGTCGGCCCCTCCTGGGTAGGCGACATGGTCATGGCGCACAGTCTCGTCCAGACCCTCGCCCAACATCATCCCGCCATGAGCATGGATGTGCTCGCGCCTGCCTGGAGCCGGGCACTTACGGAACGCATGCCGGAGGTCCGCGAGGCCATCGACATGCCGCTCGGGCACGGCGAGCTTGGCCTGGGCCTTCGTCGCAGGCTGGGTCGAGCTCTGTCCGACCGCTACGACTGGGCCATCGTCCTGCCCAACTCCCTCAAGTCCGCGCTGGTGCCCTGGTGGGCAGGGATCCCGAAACGCACGGGCTATACCGGAGAGTGGCGCGTGGGTCTGCTCAACGACCGGCGGCGGCTCGACAAAAACCGGCTCAGGCGCACCGTGGAGCGTTTTGTGGCCCTGGGCCTACCGCCCGATGCCCCGCAGCCGCCACAGTGCCCCCCGCCACGTCTTGCGGTGGATACCGAGCGCGCCCGCGCGGTCGCGGAACGCCACGGCATCGATCCACAGCGTCCGCTGGTGGCACTTGCGCCCGGTGCGGAGTACGGGCCTGCCAAGCGCTGGCCCATGGGCCATTTCGTGACCCTGGCCCGCGAACTGCTGGGCAAGGGGGATCAGGTGATGGTACTCGGGTCGCAGAAGGATCATGAACTCACCCACCCGCTGCGCGCGCTGTCCGGGGTACATGACCTCACCGGTCGGACTACCCTGGGCGAGGCCGTCGATCTGCTCTCGCTGGCGCGGGTGACCGTCACCAATGACTCGGGTCTGATGCATGTGGCCGCTGCCGTGGACAGCGCCGTGGTGGCGCTCTATGGCTCCTCCGATCCCGGCTTCACCCCGCCGCTGACCGAGCGCGCCCGAATCCTTCGGCTCGGGCTCGACTGCAGCCCCTGCTTCGAGCGTGAATGCCCGCTGGGGCATACGCGCTGCCTGACCGACATCCGGCCCGCACAGGTGCTCGAGGCCATGGAGACGCTGTCATGAAACGGGTGCTGGTGGTCAAGACCTCCTCCATGGGCGATGTGGTGCATGCCCTGCCGGCGGTCACCGAGTCGGCAACCCATCATCCCGGCCTGCGCTTCGACTGGGTGGTCGAGCCGGGCTTTGCCGATATTCCGGCCCTGCACCCCCGGGTGGACAGGGTGATCCCGCTGGCCTTTCGGCGTCTGCGCAGGCATCCCCTGGCCATGCTGCAATCGGACGAGTGGCAGCAGTTCCTGCGCGACGTGCGGGCACGCGAATACGATGCCGTGATCGATGCCCAGGGCCTGCTCAAGAGCGCCTTCATCGCCAGCCGGGCACGCGGCCCGCTGCACGGGATGGATCGACGCTCGGCGCGCGAACCGCTGGCCAGCCTGTTCTACCGCCATCGCCATTCGGTGCCGCGCGGCATGCACGCCATTACCCGCCAGCGCCGCCTGTTTGCCTCGGTGCTGGGGCACGAACCGGGCATCGAGTTCCCCGGCTACGGACTTGACCCCGCCGGGCAGCCCCAGCCCATGATGGACGAGCCCTATCTCTTCTTTCTGCAGGGCACGACCTGGCCGACCAAGGAATGGCCGGATCGATGCTGGGTGGAGCTGATCCGCATCGCCACCCATGCCGGTTGGCGAGTGGTACTGGCAGCCACCGGCTTCGAGGCCCGTGCCCGGGCCAAAATGCTGGTCTCCCGCAGCGGCAGGGCCCGTGTCCTGCCCGACATGGGTCTGGCAGAGCTGGCCCCCTGGCTGGCGGGCGCTGCCGCCTATGTCGGCGTGGATACCGGCCTGGCCCATCTGGCCGCGGCGCTGGACACCCCGGGTGTGACCCTCTACGGCGCCACCGAGCCGGGACTGACCGGGACCATGGGCAGGGGGCAGGCCCATCTGCAGGTCGACTTCGATTGCGCACCCTGCCTCAGCCGCCAGTGCAGCTACCGCGGCCACAGCACCGTCTATCCGCCCTGTTTCGTCACCCTGCCGCCGGATCGGGTGTGGGAAGCCCTGCAGCCGCTGCTGGAGCAGAAAAAATGAACCCGCCGCGTCGAGCACCCGTCAGCGCAGTCATCATTACCCTCAATGCCGAGCGTCTGCTCGACAAGTGCCTGCGGTCCGTCGCCTTCTGTGACGAAATCCTGGTGGTAGACTCGGGCAGTACCGACCGTACCCTCGAGATTGCCCGCGAGCATGGCGCAAGGATCATTCACCAGGACTGGCTGGGCTTCGGTCCACAGAAGCGCTTTGCCGTGGAGCAGGCAGCCCACGACTGGGTGTTGTGCCTCGATGCCGACGAATGGGTGTCCGAGGAACTGCAGGCCTCCATCGAGGGCTTTCTGGTCGAACCTGCAGCCCAGGCAGCCATGTTCCCCCGCTGCAACCGTTTCCTGGGGCGCTGGCTGCGCCATGGAGAAGGCTACCCGGACTGGAGCCTGCGCCTGTTCGACCGGCGCCATGGAAACTGGAGCGATGATGCCGTGCACGAACGGGTCATTGCCCGGGGAAATATTGTCCGTCTGCAGGGAGACCTGATGCACGAATCACAGGAGACCCTGCACGAATACCTCGAAAAACAGAATCGATATACCACGCTTCAGGCTCGGGCGCTGGCCGAGGCAGGCAAAAGGGCATCGGTCTCCAGGCTCCTCTTCTCTCCTGCCTTCCGCTTCCTGCGGCTTTACCTTTTCCGCCTGGGATTCATGGATGGTGTACCCGGACTCGTTCATGTCACGATCGGGAGCATGAATACGGCAATCAAGTACATGAAACTCATGGAACTCAATCATGCGTCTGACGAGCATCGTCCCGCACGGTGACATCCCCGACCGAAGGGGGTTTGCGCCTTCAATTGTCGCTCAGGAACTGGTTCGCAGGATGCGGCTGTTCACTCCCTCTTTCGTGGCCCTGAACGAGAATGAAGGTGCTTCTCATGAATGGTGGGACAGCATGGAAGTACGACGCTACAGGGTGAGTTCCCTCTATCGACGGCTTTTCACCAAGATCACGCGCCTTGATCCGTACCCGCTCGTGGACAGGTTGGTTCCTCTGACTCTACGCCTTGAGCCGGATATCATCCATGTCCATCAGCTCGAATTTCCGGTCGACAAGTTTCGCAAGAAGCTGCGCAGAAGGATCCCCATGGTGATCCATGTGCATTCCATGAGAAGTTTCGACCCTTGCCGGGGTGTGGCCAGTGCCTATGTCGCGGTGTGCGAATATACACGGCGCATCATGTGCGAACAGCGCGGGTTTCCCGAGTCCCTGGTCCATGTCATCCACAATGGTGTCGATGAGCATCTTTTTCGTCCACCCGTGGGTGAGGAAAGAGCCGAATTGCGGTCGCTTTTGGGCATTCCTCGTGACGGTCTTGTGCTGGGTTATGTTGGCAGGCGGCAGGAGGCCAAGGGCTACCACGATTATCTGCGCATGATGGAAAGGCTCGTGGCCCGACATGACCATGTGTTTGGAATCGTCGTCGGTCCGGAACCCGGGGATGCGTGCAGGGATACAACCCATGAGGCATCCAGGGGGCTCCTCAACAAGATGACAGCCGAGGGGCGGATGATTGATCTGCCGGCCATGACACATGAGCGTCTATGCCATCTGTATCGGGCGATGGACATGGTTGTCTCCATTTCCCGTGGTGAACAGTTTCCGGTAATGCTCGTCGAGGCGATGTCTTCGGGCTGTGTTGTGGTCACTACGCCTGTAGGAGGCATCCCGGAGCTGGTGCAAGACGGCGATAATGGCCTGCTCCTTTCCCTTCCGATCGATGACGAGGAGCTGGATCATCGAGTAGCGGAGCTGATATCCGATCCGAAGGCAATGAAGAGGCTGTCGGACAATGCGCGTGATACGGTGGTCAACGGGTTTTCATGGAGCCAGCTTTCTCACAGGTTCGAGACCCTGCTGATGCACCTGGTGTTGGGGGAACAGGTCGCATGAGACATGTGCTGATGCTTGCTTTACTTCTGCTTGCCGCCTTGCAGTTCATCCTCCCGCTGCCCCATACCGTTGCCCTGCGCAATCTGCTGATCCTTTTTCTGGTCGTGGGCGCATTCGTTCAGTCGCGGCAGGTGGATTCGGTCGGGCCAATGCTGCGGCCGGTATGGCCCTGGATCCTTTTGATCCTCTGGATACCGGTTCAGGCGATGGTGTTCGGCGAGAATCCGGAAATGGCCATTCGGGAGTACCTGTCCCAGATGCTGGTTCCGCTGCTTGTGCTGATTGCTGCAGCGGTGGTTTCTCTGCAAGGGGTCACTGCGGGCAAGGAGCGGCTACTGTTGCTGGTCATCTTCATCCCGCTGGTCCTGCACCTTCTGATTGGAGAGGGACTGGCCCTGTTTCGCTGGATCAAGCTGGGAGGCATCATTCGCGAGCCCGGATTGACCGAGGGGCCGGACAAGCTCAGTTATCTTGCGATCATGGTGCTTTCGTTGCTGCTGGGGCTACGAATGCGGGCGATCGTTGATAGACCTGCCCGTCAGGAGAGATTGCTGTGGTGGGGGCTGATGGCCGTGGCCCTTGTTGCCGTAGCCGTGACACAAATGCGGCTGGGCTATGTTTCCACGTTCGTGGTCTTTTCTGTCTTTGGCGTGTTGTTTCTCGTGTACGCGCCGCACCGGCAGCTTTTGCGCAGGTGGCTGCCGGCCCTGGCGTTTCTGATTCTTGCCTTTGGTCTGCTGCTCGTTAACCTGAGTCGTGATGATCGCTGGAAGTCGCTCTTCACGACGGTGGAGCTGGTCCA
>RFHG01000117.1 GCA_003696465.1 Gammaproteobacteria bacterium
CTGGATAAAGCGCTGGAACGTCCACCAGTCGATACCGCCGGGCTCCGGCGTGCCGGTGCCGGGAAAGAAGGCGGGATCGAAGACATCGAGATCGACGGTCAGATATAAAGGACGATCGCCAATCCACTCGCGCAGCGCCTTCAGATCCTCGGGCCTGAATGTGGTCAGCGTGGCGTAATCGCGCATCAGCCGGTATTCCTCGCGCGTGCCGGAACGGATGCCGATCTGGCGGATATGCTCCTGGCCGATCACCTCCCCCACGCGCCGCATCACGCAGGCATGTGACAGCTTCACTCCCAGATAGTCCTGGCGCTGATCGGCATGGGCATCGAGCTGCACGACGACCAGATCGGGAAACTTCCGATACACTGCCTCGATCGCTGGCAGCGATACCAGGTGTTCTCCGCCGAGCACGAACGGAATCGCTTCATCGTTCAGCGTATCCTCGACCGCCTCGCGGATGATGCCGAGGGCCGCCTCGACGGAACCCATCGGCAGCTCGAGGTCGCCGGCATCGGCATAGCTCACCGATTCCAGATCGGCGTCCAGAATTGGCGACCAGGTTTCCACGCCATCGCTGGCCTCGCGGATCGCCGCAGGCCCGAAGCGCGCGCCGGGCCGGAACGATACCGTACCGTCGAACGGCGCGCCGATGATGCGGATATCATGCGACTCGGAGATTTGCACATCGGTCAGATCGAACATGGCGCCAGTGTAAACCGAAGGCGCCGCAGGCGGCATCATTTTTGTTCTCGGACAGGCTTCGGGACACTACAATCCGCGATCCGCCCAAAGGCGGCAGTCCCAGCAGCGAGGTAGAACATGGCCAGGAAGATTCTGATTATCGGCGCCGGCGGCGTCGGCCGCGTCGTGGCGCACAAGTGCGCGCAGCATCCCGAGGTGTTTTCCGAGATCCTGCTCGCAAGCCGCACGAAATCGAAGTGCGACGCGATTGCCTCGGACGTAAAAGAGAAAACCGGGCGGGAGATTCGCACCGCGCAGGTTGACGCGGACAAGATGCCCGAGCTGGTCGCACTGATCCGCAAGCATGATCCGTTCATGGTCATCAACGTGGCGCTTCCCTATCAGGATCTGACCATCATGGATGCGTGTCTGGAAACCGGCGTGCATTATCTGGACACGGCCAACTACGAGCCGAAGGATGAGGCCAAGTTTGAGTACAAGTGGCAGTGGGCCTATCAGGATCGCTTCAGAGAGGCCGGGCTGATGGCGCTGCTCGGCTCCGGCTTCGATCCGGGTGTGACCAACGTCTTCTGCGCCCATGCCCTCAAGCACCATTTCGATGAAATTCATACCGTGGACATCCTCGACTGCAACGGCGGCGACCATGGCTATCCCTTTGCGACAAACTTCAATCCGGAGATCAACATCCGCGAGGTCACGGCCAACGGCCGCTACTGGGAGAACGGCGACTGGGTCGAGACGAAGCCGATGCAGTACAAGCGC
>RFHG01000592.1 GCA_003696465.1 Gammaproteobacteria bacterium
GCGGCGTATCCTTCTGGCGCCGTTTGCGGCCACGACCCTGTCCCTGCTGGTCGCGGATTTTGGGGTCAGGTCGATGTTCGACAGCGTGATCCGTGATCACATGCTGATCCAGTTCATGCTGGTCACGGGGGTATTGATCGGCTGGATCAATGCCCGACAGAAGGCAGACCTTCAAGTGCGTCCATCACCTCGTCCACGCTGACATCCGACACTTCGAGGCTTGGTGGCTGCAGGACCACATGGGGTACCCCCCATGGGTGCCAGCGGCTGGCCTCCGACTTCCCGAAAAGGCTGACCACCGGTTTGTCCAGTGCCGCGGCGATGTGCAGGGCGCCACCGTCGCTGAGTACGAAGCGGTCACAGAGTGACATTCCGGCGATGAGTGCTTCGAGACGATTCGTGGCCACGGGATGTACGGGAAGGCCCTCGAGTCTGTGTACAAGCCGTTCCATTTTCTGGTCATCGCCCGGATGGTGGGGATTGGTTTCGTCTCCGGGGGACCAGAACAGGGCATAGTGGAGTTGCGGGTATTTCCGATGCAGGGCCAGAATCAGCTCTGCGAAGCGTTGCTCCGGCCAGCGGTTCGATGGTTTGCGCGCGCTGATGTGCAATCCCAGCACGGGGGCCGATTCGGGAAGGCCACTCGTTTCCCGTAGCTGCTCTGCCAGCTGTCTGTCCGGAAACAGCCGCATTGGCCCCGGATCGCCGGTGATGCCGAGTGGAGCAAGCAGGCGGAAGACATCCTCGACTTCGTGCAGCGGCTGGGGCAGTTCGTAGGGGATGCCCATGTCGATGTGCCGCGAACGCGGGTCCCCGGGATTGGTAAAGCCGATGATGTGTCGTGGTTTCAGGGCCCGGGCCAACTTCAGCGCCCGGGGCAGGAACTGGGCACCGGCAATGATTGCGTAGTCATATCCGGTTCGGCGCAGGCGGGCATACAGGCGCGCACGCTCCAACGCCACACCAAGGGCGGATTGCCCGGACTGGCGGTGCTTGAACTTGGTGTAATGGTGAACCTGATCGATGTCGGGGTTGCCCGCGAGCACCGGCCGATTGTAGCTGTTGACCAGGGCGTCGATGCGTGCCTGCGGGAACTGTTTCCGCAGGGCATGGATGAGCGGCGTGGTGCAGATCAGGTCGCCGATGTTGTCACGCCTGATGACAAGAAATTTCTTCACGCCGTCTTCGATCCCTTCCTGAAACAGTAGAGGTAGTCATCGGTATGGGCCTCTGAAGGAGGCCGACGGAAAAGCCTTGCACGTTGCAGTCGGCGCCGGTTGATGAAGCAGCCGTATTCGTACAGCTCGAGGCCGGAGCGTCGTGCCAGTTCCATGGCCTGGGAAGGAGTGACCCAGAAGACATGGTCGAGGTTAGCGACAAACATCCCCTCGCGCAGAACCTTCTTGGCAACCCGTTTGGAGAACGGGTTGGGGGTGGAGACATAGATGCTGCCAGCATCGGCAAGATGCCTGGCAGCAAACCTCAGCAATGCGACCGGATCGTTGACATGCTCGATCACATCCCCTATGACCACGGCATCGAAGCGTTCCCCGAGGTCTTCATCACCCGTGGCATCAGCCGCACGTACCCGGTATCCCTCCGCTGCCAGCCGATCGATCAGCGGTTCGATGATATCGATGCCCAGAACATCGCGCGCCTGTTCACGGATGCGGTTATGCTTCCAGCCCGGATCGCGTATGTATCGTTCGTCATGTTCGCAGATGCCGATATCCAGTACCTTCTGCCCTGCAATGCGCTCGAGCACGACCTCCAATGGTCGGGTGCCGGGATGGATCCGGCGTATCGTCTCCAGCCAGCTGCGCACTGCTCCCATGGCTTCCGGGTCATTGGGGTCACTGCTGATGGTGGTCCAGTCCGGCATTGCAGGGGTCATGACTGCTTCCTGAACAGTACCCATAGTGTATGGGCATAACGGTTGAGGTAGCGCTCCCCCGGCCACCGCATTCGACGCAGGGCACGTATCGGGGCGGACCTGGGCTTTTCGTTGGCCACCATTTCCACTATTTGCAGGGGGTGGCGACCGAGCTGGCCCTGGAGGAATTCACGCGCCTCGCTGAATCCAAAAAACCACTTGTGCCTGTCTACGGGCCGCTCCAGGGGAAGGCCGTAATGCGCCATGTGTCCCTTGCCCCGGGCGATGGGCCGCCGTGCATTGCACCAGTTGTTCGGGAGCGATATCAGGATATGACGGGATGCCACGCGTACCAGTTCATCAAACATGGGGTGGAGGTTGTCCAGGTGCTCGAGTACATCGGAGCAGACCACGGCATCAAAGCTTTCATCTTCGAAGGGCAGGCGCTCCGTTGCCTCCAGATCCAGGCGCAGATCGGGTGTCCCACCCATGTCGATGCCGGTATAACGCTCCAGTGGCAGCAGCTCTCTCAGGACGGCCCGGTCACAGCCGACATCGAGCAGGCTCGGTTGCAGGGCGTGGCCGAAACGATCGGCAATGTAGCGGGAGCGATCGGCACGTCTGGCGAAATGTACCCGTTCCAGTTGCATGGGATTGGCTCCGGTCAAAAGGGCAGTTTATCCGATTTTCCCGAGGTGTTGTGCAGCAGGGTTCGTGCCTCGGAAACGACCTCGTCGACGCTGATCTGTTGCATGCCGGCATTGCTCCGTTGCTTCTTGGGCAGTTTCAGGTCATCGGGCGGGGGTTTCTGGATGACGTGGTGCAGCCGCGAAGGGCCCCAGGCGCCGAATTCCAGGCAGGAAGTGGGTGAGAACAGGGCCAGGGTGGGTACGTCCAGGGCGGCGGCGACATGGAGGGTACCGGTATCGTTTGTAATCAGGAGATCAAGACCGGCCACCACCTCGACCAGTTGTTCCAGGGAGGTCTTCCCGCAAAGATTTTCCACCCGCTCCGGGATGGAGGCCATCCGAATCCTGTCACAGGCCGCGCGCTCTTCCGGGCTTCCGGTGAGAATGAAGCGTGCATCAGGATACCGTTCGGAAAGGCGCAGGATGGTCTCCGCAAACCGCTCTTCGGGCCAGACCTTGTAATGATCGGCAGCGCCAGACTGGATACCGATGGTCAGGCCGGGGCCAGGTTTTCTGCGGAAGCGTTGCGGCAGTTGCAGGGCCGGGGTGTCTACGCTGCAGCCCAATGCTCGGACAAGATCCATGCGGCGTTCCACCTCGTGTTTTTCCTGCCGGGGAAAGTGTGCGGAGAGCAGGTGGCGAAAGGGACTCCGGGTTGCGGTTTTCAGGATGACGTGCGCACCCGAAAGCAATGCCATGGGGATGTCCTGTGGGGCATTCGAGTGAAGCAGCAGGGCGACATCGGGCTGTGCCTGACGCAGGGCCTCCAGGGTGCGGAAGAATCGGCGAAAACCGCCATGAAAGGGAATCAGCTCGTCAGCACAGGGGTGGTCGCGGAACAGAGGCATCAGGTTCTTGTGCAGGAACAGGGTAATGTGCGCATCGGGGTAGCATTGACGCAGGGCACACAGCGCAGGGGTGGAAAGGAGGGTGTCGCCCAGCGCGGTATTGGAAAAAACCAGTATACTTTTCGGCTTGCTTCCTTGTGCCTTCCATTCCTCGAGTGACAGGAGCTGCCCCGGGTGACGCATGCGGTGGAAGGCGACGAGCAGGCGGAGAAAGGGGACCCGAAGCAGGCGCATGACGGTGTAAGAGGCTGTATGACAGGCGCAGATTATATCAGGAGCAACCATGGCAGGAACTGACCGCACGCCGCGCGTCCTGCATACCGAATGGTCTGATGGCTGGGGCGGGCAGGAGATCCGCATCCATGGGGAGATGCTGGCGTTGCGTGAGCGGGGCGTAGAGGTGATGCTGGCCTGCCGGCCCCATGCGCGGCTGGGCGAACGTGCCCGGGCCGCGGGCATCCCGGTCTACCACTTCCCGTTTCGGGGCAATGCCGATCTGTCCACCCTATGGGGGCTCTTTCACCTGATTCGCAGTCAGCGGATCGACATCGTCAATACGCACAGTGGAAAGGATACCTGGGTGGGAGGACTTGCCGCGAAGCTGGCCGGCGCCGCCTTCATTCGCACCCGTCATCTGTCGAATCCCATCCGTTCCTCTCGCCTGAATTTCATCAACGAGCTGGCGGACTTCGTCATGACCACCGGGGAGTCCGTACGCGAGGCGATGATTCGGGACAACCGCATCCAACCCGATCGTATTGCCTCGGTGCCTACCGGAATCGACCCTGTGCGCTTCGATCCCGCACGCTGGCCTCGTGAAGAGTGTCGCAAGGCCCTGGGGCTTGCACCGGAGGAGTTTGCGGTGGGCATTGTGGCCGTGCTGCGCAGTTTCAAGCGCCATGACCTGCTGTTGCAGGCCTTTGCCGAGCTGGCCGGTAAACACCCTGAATTGCGCCTCGTGATTGCCGGTGAGGGTCCCATGCGCACGGATATCGAGCGGCGGATCGCAGGCATGGGCCTGGCCGACAGGGTGCTGCTTGCCGGGCATGTGGAGGAACCCGAGCGGGTACTGGCTGCGCTTGATCTTTTCGTGCTGTCTTCCGACAGCAAGGAGGGTGTTCCCCAGTCGGTGATGCAGGCCCTGCTGATGGGGCTGCCGGTGGTGGCCACCGATGCGGGCAGTACGCGTGATCTCTATCGGGGAGACAACATGCTGATGGTGCCGGCGGGAGACGGCCCGGCATTGCGTGAAGCCATGCGCCGTATGATCGAGGATGACTGCCTGCGCCAGCGGCTTGCGCAGGCGGCACGAGCCTCCGCGCTCAAGACCTGTACCACCGACGTGATGGTGGAGCGTATTCTCGCGATCTATGCCCGGGTCATGGGTGGTTCCGGCCCGTCTCGCTGAGCAGCCGGGCATAGAGTGCGCGCAACGCCCGATTCATGGCCTCCAGGGTCATGGGTTCGACGGTGCGCCTTGCAGCCTGCCCCATTTGTTCGGCCAGGGCCGGGTCGGCAAGCGCGGCCATGTGTTCGGCCAGGTGATCCAGGTCGAGGGCATCGCAGGTATAGCCATTGACGCCCTCTTCGATGATCTCCCGGGTGCCCGCCTGCTGGCTGACGATGACCGGCAGGCCACTGGCCATGGCCTCGAGTGTGACATTGGGGAAGGGGTCGTAGAGCGTCGGCAGTACCAGCGCATCGGCGGCTGCATAGGCAGTGGTCATGTCTTCCATCCGGCCCAGGAAGTGCACCCGTTCGGAGATGCCCAGCGACCGCGCCAGTGCCCGGTAGCGTCGGCCGTGCTTGTCCGTGCCGATGACGGCGAGATGCATGCCTGACGGGGCCCTGGCGAGGGCGCGCAGGGTGGCCGAAAGCCCCTTGCGTTCGAAGCCCGAACCGGCAAAGAGCAGCAGGGGGGCTGCGGCCGGCAGGCCATGGGTGCGCCGGAACCGCTCGCGATGTGTGCGGTTACGCGGATGGAAGCGTTGCGTATCGACCCCGTTGTAGATGACGTGCACCCGGTCGGCGGGGGTGGAGAAGCGGGCCAGAATCTCGTCGCGGACCATGCGGGAGTTGCAGATGACGGCGCGCAGCCGGGGAGATTCGAGCAGGGTTTTTTCCGTGTGCAGCAGGTAGCGATGATAGGGGTTGTTGCGCATGCTCCAGGCCCGCCAGGGCGACAGGATGCGGGCACGCTGCTCCAGCCACACGGCATGGACCCCGTCTCCGGCACGATAGACCTCGGCGCAGGGGATGCGCTCGTGGGACTGGACGAGATCGAAGCCACCCGCGCTGACAGCGCGGCAGGCACAGCGGGCAAAGCTGCGGTCGCGCCACAGGCGGCCCACATGGAAGGGGTTGCAGCGCAGCAGTCGGGCGGGGCCGTGCCTTTCCCAGCTGCGGGCGATTACGGTCAGTTCGATGTCTTCTCCTTCCAGTGCCTCGATGGCACGACTGACGAAGCGTTCGGCGCCGCCGTCGGGGCGATAGCGCTGGCGGATGAGGGCAAGGCGCAGGCTCATGAACCGATGAGTTCCTCGACGGCCGCCAGCACGGCTTCGGGCTGGATGCGATCAAGGCAGTCGCTGATCTTGCTGCCGGCGCAGCCGTCCA
>RFHG01000118.1 GCA_003696465.1 Gammaproteobacteria bacterium
GGACTGGAGGATTGGCTGGCCGAGCGATTTCGTCGCCATCGAGGCAACGCCGAGGTGGTGCGTCAGGAGCTCGCCAGTGAGCTGGGCGTGTCGGTATCGTTGCGTACAGTGGAACGGGCCGTGGCGCCGCTGCGCCAGCAGCTACGGGCCGAGGCCCGCGCTACGATCCGTTTCGAGACCGAGCCGGGTCACCAGCTGCAGATCGACTTTGGCGAGCGCCGGGTCTGGATCGGGGGCGAGCAGGTGAAGGTGCACCTGTTCGTGGCCACCCTCGGTTACTCCCGGCGACTGTATGTGCAGGTCTTTACTCACCAGCGTCAGTCGGCCTGGCTGAGTGGCCTGGAGGGTGCCTTCCGGCACTTCGGGGGCGTCCCCCGGCAGGTATTGGTCGACAACGCCCGGGCCCTGGTCGACTACCACGATCCGGTGACCCGCGAGGTCCGCTTCAATGCGCGTTTCCACGCCTTCTGCCGTTATTGGGGTATACGGCCCCAGGCCTGCGCCCCAAATCGCGCGCGCACCAAGGGAAAGGACGAGCGGGGTGTCGGCTATGTGAAGCACAATGCCATTGCGGGCCGTCGTTTCGACAGCTGGGCGCAACTGGAAGCGCACTTGGCCTGGTGGCAGCGCGAGATCGCCGACCAGCGGTGTCACGGCACCACGGGGGAACGGCCCATCGACCGCTTCGAGGCGGCCGAGGCGCAGGCCCTGAGCCCCTTGGACGGCAAGGCGCCTTTCCTGCAGCTGCGGGAACTGAGCCGCCGGGTCCACAGCGACGCCTGTGTGGAGGTCGATACCCATCACTACAGCGTGCCCTGGCGCCTGATCGGCGAGACGGTGCGGGTCCAGCTCAGCGATGGACAGGTGCGGATCTACCATGGGGCCCTCGAAGTCGCCCAACATCCCGAACAGACGGGACGGCGTCGACGCTGCATCGACCCGGCACACCTGCAAGGCATCGTGTCCGGGCAGGTGGCGACCCCATCGCCGGTGCCTGCCGGTGAACTGCAACGCCCCCTGAGCGAGTACGAAGCGATCGTGGGAGGGGCCTGGTGATGGAGACACTCGACGAACTGCCCGCCATGCTCACCCGGCTGCGCCTGA
>RFHG01000593.1 GCA_003696465.1 Gammaproteobacteria bacterium
CTTGCGTCGTTCGATCAGCGGGCGCAGGGCATCGTACTGGCGTCGGGTCCAGTCCTCGAGCCGGGCGAGCTGTTCGAGTCGCTGCGGATCGTCGATCAGTTCGCGCAGCTGTTCGAAGTTCTGCGCCATGGGGGCAAACACCGCCTCGGGTGTGCCATAGGGTGTTTCGGGGCCAGCCACGGCTGCCTGCTGGTGGAATTCGGCCAGGATCTCGGCCACACGGCGCATCAGCGCTGCATCGACACGCCCTTCGGCCAGCAGGCGGTCGAACAGCTGCGACTGATCGAACTGGCGCATCTTCACCGCGTATTCGATGGCCGTGCCCTCGCCATCCACTTCCGGTGCCTCCGGCGTTCCGGTGATGGGCACGACGGCCTCGTACAGGCCTGGTGCAAGGCGCCGGTTGAGTCGCAGCTCTTCTTCACAGTAGTGGCGCCGCTTTTCCAGGCTGGAAAAGTCGAGAAAGCCGAAATCGACCGGCTTCTTGATCTTGTAGGCATGTGTCCCGGTGAGAAAGACCGTGGAGATGTGGGTTTCGACGACCTCGACCTGTTCCGTCGGATGCGGGTAGCGGGCGGGGTCGCGTAGGGCGTGAAGCAGAATTTCCTGGTCTTGTGGCTGTTCGGTCATCTCGGGGCCTGTAGAATATGCGCATGCGAAAGCCCGCAAGGATAAAGAAATCCCGCCTTCCGTGCCACGCCGGGTTTGGCGTGCCGGCCCGATGACGCGTGGTCGGAAGCCGGCGCGCAGCCGCCGGAGCGGCGCACGTCGGGGTCAAAAGCGGGTCGAGCGGCCCTGGAAGCGCGTCCCCTGGCTGCGCCTGGGGCTTGTCCTGCTGCTGGTGCTGGGCCTCTATGCAGCCTGGCTCGACATGCGCATCACCCGGGCCTTCGAGGGGCAGCGCTGGGATCTGCCGGCCCGCGTGCTGGCCCGTCCGCTGGAACTCTATGCCGGACAACGCCTGACCCTCGATCAGGTGGTACGCGAACTCGAGCTGCTTCGCTACCGCAGTCGCGCCGGGGCACCTGACAGCGGTACCTATGCCCGGGCACCGGGCAGGCTGCTGCTGCATACCCGGGGTTTTCGTTTCCCCGATGGCGACGAGCCAGCCCGACGTATCCGCCTGCGTTTCGACAAGGACCGCATCACTGCAGTGGAGACGGTCGATGGGCGACCGTTGCGCGGCATCGTGCGTGTCGAGCCCCTGCTGATTGCCAATATCTATCCCGCGCGGCGCGAGGATCGGGTGCTGGTGCGTCTGGACCAGGTCCCTCCGATGCTGGTCGATACCCTCATCGCAGTCGAGGACAGGGCATTCTGGAGTCATCATGGCGTGCGTCCGCTGGCC
This sequence comes from Gammaproteobacteria bacterium, assembly GCA_003696465.1. Taxonomy (GTDB): domain Bacteria; phylum Pseudomonadota; class Gammaproteobacteria; order J044; family J044; genus J044. Next base: position 1,349 of record RFHG01000593.1, read on the forward strand.
ATTGCCCGGGCCCTGCTGGCCAACATCCGGGCAGGGCGTACGGTGCAGGGGGGCAGCACGCTCACGCAGCAGCTGGTGAAGAACTATTTTCTGGGCAGCGAGCGCAGCCTGTGGCGCAAGTTCAACGAGGCGCTGATGGCCGTGCTGATGGAACTGCACTACGACAAGAAGGAGATCCTCGAGGCCTATCTCAATGAGATCTACCTCGGGCAGTCCGGCGGCAGTGCCATCCACGGTTTCGGTCTGGGCAGCCAGTTCTATTTCGGCAAGCGGCTGAACGAACTGGCACCGGAGCAGATTGCCCTGCTGGTGGCCATCATCAAGGGACCTTCCTATTACAATCCGCGCCGCCACCCGGAACGGGCCCGGGCACGGCGCAACCTGGTACTCGAAATCATGGCCCGCGAAGGGGTCATCGACCCGGCGCGGCTGGATGCCCTCAAGCGCCGCCCGCTGGGCGTGCTCAAACGGCC
>RFHG01000119.1 GCA_003696465.1 Gammaproteobacteria bacterium
ACCAAGCGTCTGGTACGCAAGGCCATCCAGTATGCCATCGACAACGACCGCAGCTCGGTGACCCTGGTGCACAAGGGCAACATCATGAAGTTCACCGAAGGTGCCTTCAAGGAATGGGGCTACGAGCTGGCCCGCGAGGAGTTCGGGGCCACCGAGATCGACGGTGGACCCTGGTGCCGCTTTACCAACCCGAGGACCGGCAACGAGATCGTGGTCAAGGACGTCATCGCCGATGCCTTCCTGCAGCAGATCCTGCTGCGTCCGGAGGAGTACAGCGTGATCGCTACCCTCAACCTCAACGGCGACTACATCTCCGATGCGCTGGCGGCCCAGGTGGGCGGCATCGGCATTGCCCCGGGTGCCAACCTGTCCGATACCATCGGCCTGTTCGAGGCCACCCACGGCACGGCACCCAAGTATGCCGGCCAGGACAAGGTCAACCCTGGCTCGCTGGTGCTCTCGGCCGAGATGATGCTCCGTCACATGGGCTGGACCGAGGCGGCCGATCTCATCATCAAGGGGATCGGTGGTGCCATCGAGAGCAAGCGGGTCACCTATGATCTGGCGCGCCTGATGCCGGAGGCGACCGAGGTCTCCTGTTCCGAGTTCGGGCGCGAGATCGTTCGCCACATGTAGTGGACTGCCCCGGTTCCGGAGCAGTACCGCAGACGGCCCGGCCCTGTCCGGGCCGTCCTGCATCCGGGGGAACCGTTCCCGCATGCCCGGGTCCAATTGTTCGGGCTTGGGGAAGGGAAGACCCCACGCGCACCATGCGCTTGCGAAACCGCTTGACGGCCCATATATAATCAATTGTGACCCTGCAGATCCGGGCGATCCCGGCCATGATGCAGGCTGACCCCCCGATACCGTGCGGACTGGCCAAAAGACCCATTCCGCATCCATGAATCTGGACTAGAATCGAGAGTAAATGAGCGAACCGACCCGGCACGATGGCGATACCGGGCTTCTGTTGGAGACGGCCAGGCCGAAGCTCAAGAAGCCCCCGATGTACAAGGTGGTCCTGCTCAACGACGACTACACCCCGATGGAGTTTGTCGTGCAGGTGCTGGAGATGTTCTTCGGCATGGACCGGGAGAAGGCCACCCGCATCATGCTCACGGTGCATACGCAGGGAAAGGGCGTGTGCGGGATCTATACCCGGGAGGTTGCCGAGACCAAGGTGGTCCAGGTGAACCAGTATTCACGCGAAAACCAGCATCCACTGCTCTGCGATATGGAAGAGGCCTGACATGCTCAGCAAGGAACTCGAAGCTTCACTCAACGAAGCGTTCAAATATGCCCGAGACCGGCGCCACGAGTTCATCACCGTGGAGCATCTGCTGCTCGCGCTGACCGACAACCCCACGGCTGCCGAGGTACTGCGTGCCTGTGGGGCCAACATCGACGAACTGGCACGCGGCCTGGAGGCCTTCGTCGAGGAGACCACCCCGGTCCTCACCGAGGACGACATTCGCGACACCCAGCCCACGCTGGGGTTCCAGCGTGTCCTGCAGCGTGCGGTCTTCCATGTGCAGTCCTCGGGACGCAAGGAGGTCACCGGCGCCAATGTGCTGGTGGCCATCTTCGGCGAGCAGGAATCCCAGGCCGTGTATTTCCTGCAGCAGCAGGGGGTGAGCCGCCTCGACGTGGTCAACTACATCTCCCACGGCGTGCGCAAGGATGACGAGGATGCCGACGAGGAATCGGTCAGCCGTGCGCCAGGCCAGCAGGAAGGGCAGGCCGACGAGCAGCAGAAACCGCTGGAAGCCTACGCCGTCAATCTCAACGAGCGGGCCGAGCAGGGGCGTATCGATCCGCTGATCGGTCGCGAGCACGAGATCGAGCGCACCATCCAGATCCTGTGTCGCCGGCGCAAGAACAATCCGCTCTATGTTGGCGAGGCCGGGGTCGGCAAGACGGCCATTGCCGAGGGACTGGCGAAGAAGATCGTCGACGGCGAGGTGCCCGAGGTGCTCAAGGACAGCGTCATCTATGCGCTGGATCTGGGCGCGCTCGTGGCCGGTACCAAGTACCGCGGCGATTTCGAGAAGCGTCTCAAGGGCGTGTTGCGTCAGCTCGACGAGGAGAAGAACGCCATCCTCTTCATCGACGAGATCCACACCATCATCGGTGCCGGTGCGGCCTCGGGCGGGGTGATGGATGCCTCCAACCTGATCAAGCCCAAGCTGGCCTCCGGCGACCTCAAGTGCATCGGCTCCACCACCTATCAGGAATATCGGGGCATCTTCGAGAAGGATCGTGCCCTGGCACGGCGCTTCCAGAAGATCGATGTCACCGAGCCCACGGTGGACCAGACCTACCAGATCCTCAAGGGGCTGAAGAGCCGCTTCGAGGAGCACCACGACGTGCGCTACACCAATCAGGCGCTGAAGGCGGCCGCCGAGCTTTCCGACCGCTACATCACCGACCGGCACCTGCCCGACAAGGCCATCGACCTGATCGACGAGGCCGGAGCCAATCGCCGGCTCAAGCCCGCCTCCAGCCGCCGCAAGACCATTGGCGTGGCCGACATCGAGCGCATCGTGGCAAAGATCGCCCGCATCCCGGAGAAATCGGTGAGCAGCGACGACAAGGAAGTACTGCGCAACCTCGAGCGCGACCTGAAGATGGTCGTGTTCGGTCAGGACGACGCCATCGAGACGCTGGCCACCGCAATCAAGATGTCGCGCTCGGGCCTGGGCAGCACCGACAAGCCGATCGGTTCCTTCCTGTTTGCAGGCCCCACGGGCGTGGGCAAGACCGAGGTGACCCGCCAGCTTGCGCGCCTGCTTGGCATCGAGCTGATTCGCTTCGACATGTCCGAGTACATGGAGCGGCATACCGTCTCGCGCTTGATCGGCGCACCGCCGGGTTATGTCGGCTATGACGAAGGTGGCCTGCTGACCGAGGCGGTGAGCAAGCATCCGCATTGCGTGTTGCTGCTCGACGAGATCGAGAAGGCCCACCCGGATGTCTTCAACCTGCTGCTGCAGGTCATGGACCATGGCACGCTGACCGACACCAACGGCCGCAAGGTGGACTTCCGCAATGTCATCCTGGTGATGACCAGCAACGCCGGTGCCGACCTCATGGGCCGTCCGTCCATGGGCTTCGCACCCCAGGATCACAGCAGTGACGGCATGGAGGCGATTCGCCGCATGTTTACGCCCGAGTTCCGCAATCGTCTCGATGCCATCGTCCAGTTCGCTCCGCTGGATCGCCGTACCATCATGAATGTGGTGGACAAGTTCCTGGTCGAACTCGAGCACCAGTTGCAGGAGAAGAAGGTCCAGTTGCTGGTGGACGACAGTGCCCGGGCCTGGCTGGCCGAGCGCGGCTATGACGAGAAGATGGGCGCCCGCCCGATGGCGCGCGTTATCCAGGAACACATCAAGAAGCCGCTGGCCGAGGAGGTGCTGTTTGGCCGCCTCGAGAAGGGCGGCGAGGTCCATGTGCTGGCGCGCGATGGCGAACTGGTGCTGGAATTCGAGGATGAACAGGAGCCCGTCGCTGGCTGAACATGCTGGCGCACAGCGGCAGTCCTGAACGAAAAAGGGCCCGTTTCGGGCCCTTTTTCGTGGAAACCGGGAATAGCCTACTTGGCGCGGTAGACGATGCGCCCCTTGTTCAGGTCATAGGGCGTGAGCTGGACCACCACCCGGTCCCCGGTGAGGATGCGGATGTAGTTCTTGCGCATCTTGCCGGAGATATGGGCGGTAACGATATGCCCGTTGTCCAGCTCGACGCGGAACATGGTATTGGGCAGGGTCTCGATGACCTTGCCTTCCATTTCAATGTGGTCTTCTTTTGCCATGGATTCTGTCGGGTTTCCCGGAATTTCGAATGAAGCCGCCAATTATCATCATCTGACGGCATAAAACAAGCTTTTTACCCCTTTTGGGGGCGTTTCTGGGGTCAGGTGCGGCAATTTCAAGGCTGCGCTTGCGAGGCCGGGGGAGGCTGATACACTACGCGCTTTCCTGAACCAAGTCGGGGTTTTGTCGCGATGAGTTTTGCCGCCCTGTTTCCGGGCCAGGGTTCCCAGTCGGTGGGGATGCTGGCCGAACTGATGGACAGCCACCCGGTCGTGGCGCAGACCCTTGCCGAAGCCGGTGATGCCCTGGGGATCGATCTGGCCGGCATGGTGCGCGAGGGACCGGAAGAACTGCTGAACCGGACCGAAAATACCCAGCCGGCCATGCTGGCCAGTGGCGTGGCCGTCTGGCGCGCCTTCCGCGAGGCGGGTGGACCGCTGCCCGCGGCCATGGCCGGGCACAGTCTGGGCGAATTTACCGCGCTTGTATGTGCCGGTGCGATGGATTTCGCCGACGCCGTGCGACTGGTGGCCGAGCGCGGGCGGCTGATGCAGGCGGCCGTGCCGGAAGGGCAGGGGGCCATGGCAGCCATACTCGGCCTGGATGACGATGTGGTACGCCAGGTCTGTGCCGATGCGGCCCAGGGCCAGGTGGTGGAGGCGGTCAACTACAACTCGCCGGGCCAGGTGGTGATCGCCGGTGATGCCGAGGCCGTGGAGCGGGCCATCGAGCTGGCGGGCGAGGCCGGCGCCAAGCGCGCGGTCCGGCTGCCGGTCAGCGTGCCCTCGCACTGCAGCCTGATGCAGCCGGCAGCGGAACAGCTCCGTGCCCGGCTCGAGGAGGTGGATATCCGCACGCCGGAAGTGCCCGTGATCCACAACGTGGATGTGGCGGCGCACAGTGACCCGGCCGAGATTCGCGACCTGCTGGCGCGCCAGCTGCACAATCCGGTGCGCTGGGTGGAAACGGTGCAGAAGCTGGCCGCCGAAGGCAACCCGCTGATGCTGGAACTCGGCCCTGGCAAGGTTCTGATGGGGCTGATCCGCCGCATCGACCGCAAGATTACCTGCATACCGGTGCAGGATCCCGCAGGGCTGGAAAAGGCCCTCGAAGCCGTCAAGGGGGAATGAATACGATGAGCCTGAAAGATGAAGTCGCACTGGTGACCGGTGCCTCCCGGGGCATCGGCAAGGCCATTGCCCGTGAACTGGCCGCACGCGGCGCCACCGTGGTCGGCACGGCCACCTCGGAAGCGGGTGCCCAGGCCATTTCCGAGTATCTGGGCGACAGCGGTCGCGGCATGGTACTGAACGTGACCGATCCGGAGTCCATCGATTCCGTGGTCAAGGCCATCAACGATGAATTCGGCCCGGTGACCATCCTCGTCAACAATGCCGGCATCACCCGCGACATGCTCATGATGCGCATGAAGGACGAGGACTGGGATGCCGTCATCCAGACCAACCTCACCTCCATCTTCCGTGTCTCCAGGGCCTGCATGCGCGGCATGATGAAGGCACGCAAGGGGCGGATCATCAACATCGGCTCGGTGGTCGGCTCCACCGGCAACCCCGGCCAGGTCAACTATGCGGCCGCCAAGGCCGGTATCCTGGGCTTCACCAAGTCCATGGCGCGCGAGGTCGGCAGCCGTGGCATCACGGTGAACACCGTGGCCCCGGGCTTCATCGACACCGACATGACACGCGAATTGTCCGAAGAGCAGCGCGAGGCGCTGACCGCCCAGATCCCGCTCGGGCGGCTCGGGCAGCCCGAGGATATTGCCCGGGCGGTGGCCTTCCTGGCCTCTGACGAGGCAGGGTACATCACCGGCGAGACCCTGCATGTCAATGGCGGGATGTTCATGGCCTGAAGCAGGTTGTTCGGGCAACCTTTTGTTTATATAGAAAAATATGGAGCGGTTTCGGTAGTGAAAGGGGCCCGGGCCGGCTCGTTCAGGTGTTGATTGAGCGCATGGACATTCGGCCAAGGGTTCCCTAGAATACCGCCGCAGCTTTTGCTGTTTTCCCATTTACTGACAGGGGTAGTTCACACATGAGCAATATTGAAGAACGCGTCAAGAAGATCGTTGCCGAGCAGCTGGGTGTGAAGGAAGAGGAAGTGACCAACGAAGCCTCTTTCGTTGACGACCTCGGCGCCGACTCCCTGGACACCGTCGAACTGGTCATGGCTCTGGAAGAAGAGTTCGAGACCGAGATCCCCGACGAGGAAGCCGAAAAGATCGTGAAGGTCCAGGACGCGATCGACTACATCAACGAGCATCTCTGATCACCGGATTCCGCCACGAGCCCCGAGCCCCCTCCGGGGCTCGTGTGCTATCAGGATGACGGTTTTCATGCGCTGCAGCAGGTACGGATCGTGAGCAAGCGACGCGTAGTGGTAACGGGCCTCGGTATCGTCTCTCCCATCGGCTCCACGGTGCCGAAGGCGTGGGAGAATGCCGTCGCCGGCAAGAGCGGCATTGCCCCCATCGATACTTTCGATACCAGCGACTTCGCCGTGAAGTTCGCCGGCCAGGTGCCCGATTTCGATGCCGATACATATATCCCGAAGAAGGAACAGAAGAAGATGGACGTCTTCGTCCACTACGGGATCGGTGCCGCCATACAGGCCATGCAGGATGCCGGGCTGGACGTGACCGAAGAGAACGCCGAGCGCATCGGTGTGGCCATCGGTTCCGGCATCGGCGGCATCTATGGCATCGAAAAGACCCATGCAGCCATGCTCAAGGGCGGTCCGCGCAAGATTTCGCCCTTCTTCATCCCCAGCTCGATCATCAACATGATCTCGGGCAACCTGTCGATCATGTACGGCCTGAAAGGGCCCAACATCGCCATTGTCACAGCCTGTACCACGGCCACGCACAACATCGGCGATGCCGCGCGCATGATCGCCTACGGAGACGCCGATGTCATGATCGCCGGCGGTGCCGAGATGGCCTCCACGCCACTGGGCATTGGCGGCTTTGCCGCGGCGCGGGCGCTGTCCACCCGCAATGATGATCCGCAGGCGGCCAGCCGTCCCTGGGACCGCGACCGGGACGGTTTCGTGCTGGCCGATGGCGCGGGTGTGCTGGTGATCGAGGAATACGAGCACGCCAGGGCGCGTGGGGCACGCATCTATTGCGAGCTGGCCGGTTACGGCATGAGCGCGGATGCCTACCACATGACCCAGCCTTCCAAGGGGGGCGAGGGCGCGGCGCGCTGCATGCTCAATGCCCTGAACGATGCCGGTATCGACACCGCGGAGGTGGACTACATCAATGCCCATGGCACCTCGACCCCGGCCGGCGACATTGCCGAGACCGAGGCCATCAAGCGCGCCTTCGGCGATCACGCGCATGAGCTTGCGGTGAGTTCCACCAAGTCGATGACCGGGCACATGCTCGGTGCAGCCGGCGGTGCCGAAGCGGTATTCACCGTTCTGGCCATGCACCATGGCGTCATCCCGCCGACCATCAATCTGGAAAACCCGGATCCGGCCTGTGACCTGGACTATGTGCCCAACGAGGCGCGCGAGGCCGACATCGACGTGGCGCTGTCCAATTCCTTCGGCTTTGGCGGTACCAACGGCACGCTCGTTTTCCGCCGTCTCTGAGTCCCGCATTCAAACCGTCCGTGACCGGTCCTGAGTGCGGAGGCTCGGTGGCGGGCAATCCTGCCCTTGCGGACCCTTGAATCATGGCACGCCCCCAGCAGCCCCCACTGATCGAACCGGCCGATGAATGGCTGGCGCATGGTGACCTGCTGTCCCTGCATGCCCTGAATCCGCGGCGCTACCCCCATCTGCTGCAGAGCGTTGGCGGGCAGGGCATGGATATCCTGTTTGCCTTTCCCGACGAGCGGCTGGCCTTCGGCCCCGGCCAGGGCGCGGATTTTCTTGCCGCACTGGCAGAGCGTGTGCATGTCGCCGGTCATGCGACTGGCACTGGCCAGGGGCTGCCCTTTGCAGGTGGCTGGTTTCTGTTCCTGGGCTATGAGCTGGCGGCCGCCATCGAACCCCGGCTCGAACTGCCGGAGGATCCCGACCGCCTGCCGGTGGCAATGATGGAGCATTGCCCTGCGGCTTTTGTGCGCGACGACTCCGGCCGGTTGTGGGCGGTGGCACCCGATCGCGCACACCTCGAGCAGATGCGAGAGGATGCACGCGCCGCGCCCGGGCCGGCAGAAGAGCCGGGCCCGCTTGCCCTTGCCGGGCTCGAGGAAGAGCCGCCACAGCGTTTCCTGCAGGGAGTCGAACGCATTCGCAACTACGTCCGTGAGGGGGACGTATTCCAGGTCAATCTCTCGCGTGCCTGGCAGGGCCGGCTGGCGGACGAGGTCGATGATGTGGCTCTGTTTGCCCGGCTGCGCGCGACCAACCCGGCTCCCTTCGCCGCCCTCGCCACCTGGGACGATAGGGCCATCGTCAGCTCCTCGCCGGAGCGGCTTGTGCGCATCCAGGGGGAGCGGGTGGAGACGCGGCCCATCGCCGGCACCCGCCCGCGTGGCCAGAACGATGCCGAGGATACGGGCCTGTCTGCGGAGCTCATGGCCCATCCCAAGGAGCGGGCCGAGCACGTCATGCTCATCGATCTGGAGCGCAACGACCTGGGCCGGGTATGTCGTGCCGGTACGGTGCAGGTCGACGAGCTGATGGTCATCGAATCCTATGCACATGTGCACCATATCGTGTCCAATGTATCGGGCGTGCTGCAGCCGGGAAGGGGGGCTGCGGACGTGATCCGCGCCGTGTTCCCCGGCGGCACCATCACCGGCTGTCCCAAGGTGCGTTGCATGGAGATCATTGCCGAACTGGAAGGCACGGGGCGCGGCGCCTATACCGGTTCGCTGGGCTGGCTCGGCTACAATGGCGACATGGATCTCAACATCCTCATCCGTACCCTGGTCCGCACCGGCCGTGATATCCGCTTCCGTACCGGAGCCGGCATCGTGCACGACTCGGTCCCTGATCGCGAGCTGGCCGAGACCCGCCACAAGGCCGAGGGCCTGCTGCGGATGTTCGCGCGGTGAGCCGTTCCTGGATCGATGGCAGTCCCGGCGACTGCGTGCCGGTCGACGACCGCGGGCTGTCCTATGCCGACGGCCTGTTCGAGACCCTGCGCGTCGATGACGGCACGCCCTGCCTGTGGGCACGGCACAAGGCACGACTGCGCCATGGCTGCCGTGTCCTTGGCATTCCCATGCCGGAGGAGGGCGTGCTCGATGAGGAGGCCCGTGAATACGCCCGTCGGCTGGGCTCGGGAGTATTGCGCCTCATGCTTACCCGGGGCTCGGGCGGCCGTGGCTACAGCCCGCCGGAGTCCGTTCGCCCACGGCGCATCTGGAGCATCCACCCGCTGCCACAGTGGCCGGCATCCTGGCTGCAGAGAGGGGTCGAGGTGGGGTTGTGCCGAACGCGACTTTCCGCCCAGCCGCTGCTTGCGGGGCTCAAGCACATGGCCCGGCTGGAGCAGGTAATGGCGCGGCAGGAGCTGGGAACGGGCCTCGCCGAGGGGCTGATGATGGACGGGCAGGGCCGGGTCATCGAAGGCACCATGAGCAACCTGTTCGTCCATTTCGACGGGCGCTGGTGGACGCCGCGGATCGACCACAGTGGCGTGGCCGGTGTCGTGCGCAGCCTGCTGCTGGAAACCGGCATGCCCGATGGCAGCCCGGTGGCAGAACTGGAAACCCTGCGCATCGATACGCTGTTTGCCGCCGAGGCCATGCTGCTGACCAACAGCGTGATCGGTGCCTGGGCCGTGCGCCGTCTGGCTGGGGTAGAATTCGATCCTCCGCTGGAACTGGCCCGCATGATCCGCGAAAGGACCTGCCTGACATGTCGTTCAGACTGAGACTGCTGTTTTTCCTCCTGCTGGTGGCCGTTGCCGGCCTGCTCGGCTGGGGCTGGGCCGAACTCAATCGGCCCGTGACCCTGGAGGCCCCGGTCGTACTGGAAGTACAGCCGGGCAGTACATTGACGGCAGTGGCGCGCCAGTTGCAGGAAATCGGGCTGGTAAGACATCCCGGGATCTGGCGGGCCTATGCCCGAGTCAAGGGGCTCGATCGCACGCTCAAGGCGGGTGAATACGAACTGGACGGTACGGTCACGCCGCTTTCCGTCCTTGCGCTGCTCAACAGCGGGCGCACGCGCCAGTACAGCGTGACCATTCTCGAGGGCTGGACCTATCGGCAGATGCTCGAACACCTGTGGGCCCAGCCACGCCTGAAGCGTACCCTCGACGCGCAGCAGGCATCCGGCATCATGCAGCGACTGGGCATGCCGGAGATGAATCCCGAGGGCTGGTTCCTGCCGGAAACCTATTTCTACAGCAGCGGCATGACCGATTTCGACATCCTGCGTCGCAGCCATGAGGCGATGCGCAGGCTGCTTGAGCAGGAATGGGAGACACGGGGCGACAATCTGCCGCTGAAGACGCCCTACGAGGCTCTGATCCTGGCCTCCATTGTCGAGAAGGAAACCGGTGCAGCCGACGAACGGCCGATGATTGCGGCCGTGTTCATCAACCGCCTGCGCAAGGGCATGCGGCTGCAGACCGACCCGACCGTGATCTATGGCATGGGCGATCGCTACCGGGGCAATATCCGCAAGTCCGACCTGCGTCGCGACACCCCCTACAATACCTATACCCGCAAGGGGCTGCCCCCGACGCCCATCGCCCTGCCTTCGGCCTCCAGCATCCATGCCGTGCTGCATCCGGCCAACACCTCGGCACTGTATTTCGTGGCCAGTGGCGGGGGGCGCCATCATTTCAGCAAGACCTACGAGGAACATCGCAAGGCTGTCATCAAGTACCTGCTCGGCGGGAATGCCGCACGCTACAAGGGCGACCAACCATGAGCCGGGGCTGCTTCATCACCGTGGAAGGCGTCGAGGGCGTCGGCAAGTCGACCCAGATCGAGGCCCTGGTCGAGCGTCTGCGCATCCACGGCCTCGAGGTGGAGCTGACCCGTGAGCCCGGCGGTACCGAAGTGGGGGAGGCCATTCGTACCCTGCTGCTCTCGCCCGAATACCCTCCCATGCACGCCGATACCGAGTTGCTGCTGATGTTTGCTGCCCGTGCCGAACACATTCAGCGCCGTATCCTGCCGGCGCTTGAGCAGGGCCGCTGGGTGGTGTGTGATCGCTTTACCGATGCCAGCTATGCCTACCAGGGAGGTGGTCGGGGAATGCCGCTGGAGCGCATTGCGCAGCTCGAGCAGTGGGTACAGGGCGATTTCCGTCCCGATGCCACCCTGTTGCTCGACGCCCCGCCGGAAGTGGGGCTGGCCCGGGCGCGGGCGCGCGGGCCCCAGGACCGCTTCGAGCAGGAAGCCGTGGCCTTCTTCGAGCGCGTTCGCGCGGTCTACCTGCAACGGGCGGCTGCCGAACCGGAGCGATTTCGCGTCATCGATGCCGCCCGGCCGCTGGAGGCGGTGCGTGCCGAGGTGTGCGCAGTGGCCGATGCATTGCTGGAGCAGTGCCGCGCATGAGTGAGGCACTCCTGCCCTGGCTGCGCTCGCCCTGGCGACGCCTGTCCGACCAGAAGGTACAGGGGCGTCTGCCTCATGCGCTTCTGATCACAGGGCTGCCCGGTATGGGCAAGGGGCTGCTGGCCGACGCGCTGGCACGGCTGATGTTGTGCCAGGCGCCTCGGGATACCGGCGAGGGCAGGCAGGCCTGCGGCAGCTGCGAGTCCTGTACCCTGCTGGACGCGGAGACCCATCCGGACTTTCGCCGGCTCGGCGTGCCCGAGGGCAAGCAGCAGATTCCCGTTGACGAAGTGCGCGGACTGATCGAGTTCGTGCAGATGAGCAGCCAGTTCCGTGGTGCCCGGGTAGCCATGATCGAGCCGGCCGATGCCCTCAACGTGGCCTCGGCCAATGCCCTGCTGAAGACGCTGGAAGAGCCGCCGCCCGATGCGCTGCTGATCCTGGTCAGCAGTCGCCCCAGCCGTTTGCCGGTAACCATTCGCAGCCGCTGCCAGCGCCTGCATCTTGCCCCGCCGTCGGCGGTGGAGGTGGCCGCCTGGCTGCGTGCCCGGCAGGCCGGGGTGGAGGAGGCCGATCTGGAGAAGGCACTGGCCATTGCCCATGGGGCTCCGCTGGCCGCCGCCGAGCTGCTCGAGAGCGATGCCCTGGCCCGGCGTGACGCCCTGTTCGACGACCTGTTCTCGGTGCTGCGCGGGCAGATGTCCGTCAGTACCTTTTCCGGCCGCTTCGAGGGGCAGTACGACAGCCGCCTGCTGGGCTGGATCGGCGACTGGCTGCACGACCTTGCACTGCTGTCCCTGACGGAAAATCCGCCCGATCTGCGCGCGCCCGACAAGCGCGAGGACTTGCTTCGGCTGGCCAAGGCGCTAGACTTGAAGCGGGTCTTCTCGCTGCACAGCAGGGTGCAGGAGGCACTGCGCCTGCTCGGGCAGGTGGCAGTGAACCCGCAACTGGCGCTGGAAGCCCTGCTGGTGGAATGGCAGGACGCGCTCAACATCCGACAGAGGTAACACCATGGCAACTCCCGGTGGCGGCGGCATTCTTTCACTGGCAATCAAGGACAAGGGCTCGCTGTACGCGGCCTACATGCCGTTCATCAAGAACGGCGGCCTGTTCATCCCGACCCAGAAGCCCTACAAGCTCGGTGACGAGGTGTTCATGCTGCTCACCCTGATGGACGACAGCGAGCGCATGCCGGTTGCCGGCAAGGTGGTGTGGATCACGCCGGCCGGGGCCACCGGAAACAAGACGCCGGGTATCGGGGTGCAGTTTTCCGAACAGGACAAGGGTGCCACGCGCAACAAGATCGAGGGCCTGCTGGCCGGCGCGCTGAAGGCCGACCGCCCCACGCACACGATGTAGGCCAGTTTCCATGCTGATCGATTCCCATTGCCACCTCGACAAGGTGGATACGGCCCCCTTTGGCGGTTCCGTCGCCAGCGTGCTGGATGCGGCGGCAGAGCAGGGTGTGGGCGGTTTTCTCAACGTCTGCATCGATCTGGAGCACTTCGCCGATGTACACGACATTGCGCTGGCCGATGAACGGGTCTGGTGCAGCGTGGGCGTGCATCCCACCCACACGGAAGGCGAGGAGCCGACGGTGGAGCGTCTGTGTGCGCTGGGCAGTCAGGATCGGGTCATCGCCATTGGCGAGACCGGGCTCGACTACTACCGCATCGAGGGCGAAGGAGCCGACTGGCAGCGCGAGCGCTTCCGCACCCACATCCGTGCTGCCATCGAGCTGGACAAGCCATTGATCATCCATACCCGCTCGGCACGGGACGATACCCTGCGCATTCTCAGGGAAGAAGGCGCTCATCGCTGCCGCGGCATCATGCACTGCTTTGCCGAGGACTGGGAAACCGCAAGCCGGGCCATGGATCTCGGCTTCGTCATCTCCTTCTCTGGCATCATCACCTTCAAGAATGCCGAAGAGCTGCGCGATGTCGCCCGGCGCGTGCCCGAGGACATGATGCTGGTCGAAACCGATTCTCCCTGGTTGGCACCGGTGCCCTACCGCGGCAAGCCCAATCATCCCGCGCTGGTGCGTCACGTGGCCGAGAAGCTGGCCGAGGTGCGTGGCGTCGAGCCCGAGGTCATTGCGGAGCGTACCACGCGCAACTTCCGGGAGCTGTTTCAACTGGGCTGAGGGCTCGACACCTGTATCTGCAGGCTGACACACTCGTCAGCCCTGCTCCGGACTACCCGTCCGTTCCAGAAACCATGCGCGCTGCTCGGGAGGCAGGCTGTCCAGTTGCACAAGGGCTTCGGGCAAGCCGGAGCCATGACCCTGATCCGATTCAAACAGGCCGTCGAGCTCCGGATGCAGGTGCACCAGGGCTCCGCAGCGGTGCAGGATACGCAGATATTCGCTGGGGCGTGGGGTTTGCAGTGCGGCATCGAGCCACTCGCCGGCGATTTCGTCACGGAGTTTCTCAAGGGCTGCAGGGTCCTGTGCCATACGCTTCATCAGGCCGTGGGTGCCATGGGCGAGGCGAAAGCCCCACTGGCGAAGTTCGGCCCCGGCGAGGGCAACGCGCAGGAGGTTGAGGAT
>RFHG01000120.1 GCA_003696465.1 Gammaproteobacteria bacterium
ACGCTGCACAGGCCGATCGATATCTTCGATCTGTTTCTGCACGGGAGCCCGTGGGTGCTGGCCGGAGTCAAGGGCGTGCGGCAGCGGGTGGCCGCCGGCTGAGGAACCTGCCCCGCGGGAAGGGCAGGAGGATCTGGTGGGCGGTGCTGGGATCGAACCAGCGACCCCTGCCGTGTGAAGGCAGTGCTCTCCCGCTGAGCTAACCGCCCGATCGAGCGCCGCATTTTGCCATGCGGGGGAGCGATGTCAAGGGCAATGCCGTCGTGCACTCCAGCTTCAGGCCGTGTCTTCGCGCCGCTGCAGGCGGCGGTGGCTGATGCCGCGCCATACCAGTTCCACAACCACGCTGAAGCCCAGTACCAGCCAGGTCATGACAAAGGCCGTCGGGCTCGTCTTCCACTGGTGATGCATGAGCACCACGAACACCAGGGTGATGACCATGATGCCCGTAATGATGATGGCCGGATTTCCCCCGTACTGGTGGCGCAGGCGCCAGTGCGAGACCAGCACGAAGAGATAGATCACCACGAACACGCTGCTGGTGATGGAAGCAATGCCATTGAGGTCGAACAGCAGGGCAAAGACCATGCCCAGACCGGCAGTGATGTACAGCCCCTCCATGGAGCCGAACCACAGCTTGCGGTCGAAGGTGGCCGGCAGCACACCGTCGCGTGCCAGCGCATAGGCCACATTGGCACCCCCGTAGAGGGTGGCATTGAGCGCCGAGGCAATCGAGAACAGGGCACCCCAGGTCACCAGCAGATAACCGCCCTGGCCCAGAAATGGCTTTGCCGCCTCGGCCAGGGCAAAGTCCTGTGCCTTGATGAGTTCATCCAGCGGCAGGTTGCCCAGTGCCACCATCGTGACCAGCACATAGATCACGGTGACGATGGCAATGCTCAGGTAAATGGCGCGGGGCACCGTGCGCTCGGGGTCCTTCATGTGCTCCGACGCGTTGGTCACCAGGCCAAAGCCCATGTAGGAAAGAAAGAAGATGGCAGTGGCATTGAGCGTGCCGCGCACCGACTCCGGATCGAAACGGGGTATCACCCGGTCGAGCTGGATGCTCCAGATGCCCAGCGCCACGAACAGCAGCAGCACGCCCACCTTGATCAGCACGATCCAGAACTCGGCCCTGCCCACTGCCGACGAGCCGCGGATACCGAGCATGGTAAAGGCTAGGATCACGCCCACCTCGATCATGCTTTCCACACCGGGCGTGTGCGCCATGGGAAGCAGGGGCATGAAATAGCCGGCAAAGCCCTTCGCAAACAGTCCGATGGAAATGACATAGGTGAACCAGAACAGGAAGCTCAGCGCGCCGGTGAGCACGGTCTGGCCAAAGGCATGGATGATGAATTCCATCGGTCCGGCATCGGATACGATCCGGCGCCCGAGCGTGGCGTAGGAATAGGCCACCAGCAGCGAAACACCGCCGGACAGCAGGAAAACCAGCACCAGGTTGTGTCCGGCCAGTTGCGCACCGAGGCCGAAGATGGAAAAGATGCTGGCCCCGATCATGGTGCCAACGGCCAGCGGAACGGCTTCCGGCAGGCCAATCAGTCGGGTACGGTTCTGTTTCATGAGGGTGCTTTCGAGTGAACTCGTGACAGTATCCCTGACGGAACGGGCCGGGGCAAAGCAGCGACTCGACCTGCCGGGAAGTTTTTGGCCCGATCAGTGATGGGTACATGCCAGCGGAGCCGTGCTTGCATCGCTCAGCCCTTGGCTTCAGTGGAAACAAGCAGGCGCTCTCCAAGTCCGGAGTTGCGCACGGTCCGGCGCCTGCAGGCCTCGAGCAGCTGGCTCATGCTGCCGGCGATGCAGCACAGCCTGCGGGCACGGGTAATGCCGGTATAGACCAGCTCGCGGGTCAGCACCCGGGATTCATGGGCCGGCAGGACCAGCAGCACGCGGTCATACTCCGAACCCTGGCTGCGGTGGACGGTGAGGGTCCAGGCCGTCTGCCAGGCAGGAAGCTGGTGCAGGGCGTAGGCGCGCAGACCGTTTTCGCTTTCGAACCAGGCCCGCAGTTGCGGCACGCCCTCCGCTGCGGCTTCAGGGTCCGGCCACAGGATGCCGGTATCACCGTTGAACAGACCGGTCTCGCGGTCATTGCGCAGGATGATGATCGGCTGGCCGCGGTAGGGTTGCCCGGGCAGTGTACGGATGGATCGCTGCTGACGCAGGGCCGTTTCCAGTCGTTCGCGCAATGCCGCCTCGCCCCAGGGGCCATCGGCCCGGGCGGTGAGGATCCGGGCACGGTTGAAGCGCCGCAGTGCCTCGGCAGGGTCATCTGCCTCGAAGACGGGGCTGTACCATTCCAGGGCCTGTCGGATCACGGCCTGTGGCGGTTCTTCGCCCTCGGCATCGATCCAGTCCAGCTCTGCGTCCGCTTCCCTGAGGATTGCGCTTGCCTTGTTGGCATCGCCCGCATTCACGGCTTCGGCCAGGCGACCGATACCCCCGCCGCTGGCAAAGCGGTAGCTGTAGGAGAGTTCCGCCACGCAGTTGTGCAGGGGCGGGGCGTCGGCAGTCACGGGCCGGGTTGCGGCATGGTTGGTGAGGGCCTCGAGTTCTGCCGCGCGCGCCGGATCCAGTGCGGGGGTTTCTCCCTGTCCGGTGAGGTCACCGAGCACGCTGCCGGCCTCCACCGAGGAGAGCTGGTTGCGATCACCCAGCAGGATCAGCCGGGCCTGCGCCGGCAGCGCGGCCAGCGTGGCGGCCATCAGACCCTGATCCACCATCGAAGTCTCGTCGATCAGCAGGCAGTCGCAGGGCAGGGGGTTGTCCGCATGCCAGGCAAAACCGTCGCGCCCCCAGCCCAGCAGACGGTGGAGGGTGGCGGCCTCGCGCGGCATCTGCTCGAGCACCGCTGCATTCACCTGCTCGCCCAGTTTGCTGGTCTGCGCCTCGATACTCTCGCGCAGGCGGGCCGCTGCCTTGCCGGTCGGTGCGGCCAGCATGATGCGCAGGTCCGGCTCCTGTTCCAGCAGCAGGGCGAGGATGCGGGTCACGGTGGTGGTCTTGCCGGTACCGGGTCCGCCGGTAATGATGGCCAGCCGACGCGTGAGCGCCATGGCAGCGGCCAGCCGCTGGCCGGCAGCGCCCTTGCCCTCATCTCCGGGTTTCTCCGGAAACAGTGCCTGCAGGCGTTCCTTCAGCCACTGCGGGTCGTATTCCACGGGCCCCGTACGGGCCAGAAGGGCCCGCGCGATCTGAACCTCCTCCTGCCAGTGGCGTCGCAGATACAGGCGCGGGCCGTCCAGCACCAGTGGCCGGTTGCTCTCTCCTGCACCGATAAAACCACAGGGCAGGGTATCGAGCCATGTCTCCAGTGCCGGTGCATCGAGCAGGGACTGGCCCTCTTCATCACGCAGCAGGGGCTGGCCGGAAAGCCGGCGCAGGTCCAGGCAGGTGTCGCCCTCCAGGTTGCGCGCGGCGAGCACTGCGGCAGTGGCCAGGGCGAGGGTGTCGGCTGCTCCGTCGAGCTGCCGGCAGAAGCGGGCAAAGTGCCGTGCCAGGGCGGGCAGGGTCGCGTTTTCGCTGGGCAGTGGACCGTTCATGCCGCCGACTCCGAAACACCAATGATGTCGTGATCCATGCGTTCGATGAGCGCCTGCTCCGGCCGATCGAAAAAGACGCCGTAGCGGGGGCCGTGTTCGGGCGTCATCGCGCGGAGGAACAGGTAGTACACGCCCCCGAAGTCGCGCTCGTAGTCATAGTCCGGCAGACGCCGTCGCAGGTGTCGGTGCAGGGCCAGGGTATAGAGCAGGTATTGCAGGTCGTAGTGGCGGTCGAGGATCTCCCTGCGCAGCCGCGGTGGCGCGTAGTCCTCCAGGGTACGGCCCAGCAGGTTGCTCTTGTAGTCGGCCACGAAGTAGCGCCCCTCGTGCTCGAACACCAGATCGATGGCCCCGGTGAGCATCCCCTGGAAGCGGTCGAACCCCAGCGGGGTACGAGGCACTTCGCTGCTCCCGGCCAGCAGGGCATTGACTGCATCCGGGTCCACCGTGCCGGCCGATAGGTCGAATTCCAGCTCGCGCTTTTGCTGCCGGGGACCCAGCGCAGCCAGTGTCAGGCCGCTGTCATCCAGCGGCGTGTGCAGGATGTCCTGTATCCAGTCGGTCAGCCCGTCGAGGTCGCGGTGGGTTTCATCATCGGGCAGGCCATGGGCGCGGAACAGCCAGTCGGCCATGTTTTCGATCTGAGGGCGCAGGGCCTTGTCGGGCTCGATCCTCTCCAGCAGGGCATGCAGGAAGTTGCCCACATGGGCACCGGCAGGGTAGCGCAGCGCCAGGCGCTCCGCCCCGGTGGCGGCTGGCGCGCGGGTCGCCTGATGCACGCCCCGGGTCATGGCCGAGAAGGAACCGATGCGCCAGTTGCGCCGCAGGTGTGTGCGGCTGAAGGTGGCGGTCTCGAGTTCCGGCATTGCTTCCTGTGCCGAAGTGGAAGGGCCCTCGACATCGGGCCGGTACGGTTCCAGGAATTCCACATGGGCCAGTCGCTTGAACGGTGGCGGGGGCATGTGTTCGGGCTTCGGGTTGAATTCGGCCCTGGTGAAGTCGTGATCCTGCTCCGAAAACAGCCACACCAGCGGGCTGCGGCCCGAATTCGAGCCACCGGGGCCAAAGTGCACATGGCAGTGCGACTCGGCGCGCGTCAGCGCCACATAGGCCAGGCGCAGATTTTCGGCCAGACGCTCGTGCGCGGCGGCCAGTCTGCCCCGCTGGCAAGGGCCGGGACAATGCAGGTAACGCCAGCCATGTTCATCCGGTTCGTGCCAGGAGATCGCCCTGTTCTTTCCTGTGGCATCGGCCCACAGGTAGGGCACGAACACCACCGGAAACTGCAACCCCTTGCTCTTGTGGATGGTGAGGATCTTCACCAGCCTCTCGTCGCTCTCCAGCCGCGGCTCGTATTCCTCGCCGGTGGTGGCATCGTCGATCTGCCGCTTCATCCACTGCAGCAACAGTTCCGGCGTGGCGTGGTCGCGGCTGGCGGCCTGCAGCAGTTCGGCAAGATGCAGGAGATTGGTCAGGGTCCGCTCGGGCTGGGGGGTGCGTTGCAGCCAGTCGGTGCCATCGGTGTCCAGCGCGGAGGAGAGGCCCTGCAGCAGAAACAGGAAAGCGGCCATGAAGCCCTGCCTGCGCCAGCGGTTGCCGGATTCGGCCAGCAGCTCCACCCAGTTCGCCCAGCGGTGGGGGTCGGTCATCAGGGCATGCATGTCGGGATAGGGCAGGTTGAGCAGGTCGCTGGCCAGGGCCTGGCGGGGCAGGGGGCGATCCTCCGGGCTGAGCGCGCCCTCCAGCAGCCGCAGCAGGCCTTCAGCCTCGGTGCTGGTCCAGATGCTGTCACGCTCGGTGGCCACGGCGCGTACACCGTGCTCGAGCAGGGCCTGGCGCAGGGCACTGGCCTGGGCATGCGAGCGCACCAGAATGGCGATGTCGGCCGGCTCCAGGGGGCGATCGCCGATCTTCGCCTTGTTCTTCGCCACAAGGGCCAGCAGTTGCGCAATCTGGGCCGCAACCGAGGCATGTACCCATTCTTCCGCTTCTTTCTTGCTGCCGATATGCTTGCCATTGTCCTTGCGTGGCAGCTCTTCGAACACCATGGCCGGGGCCGGTTCCCCATCGATGGTCAGCGTTCTGGCCTTCAGCCGTTCGGATGGCGGCGCCTCGGAGCGGTGATAGGGGATCTCTTCCAGGCTGAAAGGGCGGTTGCCTGTAAACAGCTCGTTCACCGCTTCGATGACACCGGGCGTGGAGCGCCAGTTGACCGAGAGCTTCCACCACCGGTCGGCCTCGCCGCGCGCCTGCATGTAGGTGAAGATGTCGCCGCCGCGAAAGCCGTAGATCGCCTGCTTGGGGTCGCCGATGAGCACCAGCGTATGGCCGCCGGGCTCGGCCGCGCGGTGGATGCGCGAAAAGATGCCGTATTGCAGCGGGTCGGTGTCCTGGAATTCGTCCACCAGAATGACCGGATAACGGCGGGCAAGGTCGCGCGCCATCCGGCGCGCGCGGTCGGAATCGGCCTCCAGTGCCTGATGCAGGCGCTCGATCATGTCATTGAACGAGAGTTGCCCGCGGGCCAGCCCCGCCTCGGCCAGCCCCTCGAGCACGAAGCTGCGCGCGTCCTCCAGTTCGGCCACGAGTTCGGGGTCGGCGCCGCCCAGAGCGCTCAGCTCGCGCAGCAGACGGATGGAGGGGATGGCATCGTATGCCTTGCGGAATTCGGCCTGCTCTTCCTCAGTGGGTTTCCCCTTCAATTTGAACGCATCCGGAAGAATGGCGGCCAGCGCATCTGCCGGCGGCATGCGGGGCGGGTCGGAAGCAAGGCTTTGGTTCACGGCCTCCATGGCCTTTTCCAGGGTGCCTGTGCGGTGGGTCGTGCCATTGAGCCTGCGATTCTTGCCCAGCAGTATTTCCCGAATCTCTGGCTCGTCGTCTGACCAGGCCCTGGACAATGCCCGTAACCGGGCCTCCAGTTCCTCGCGCTCTTCCGGGCCGGGCACCAGTTGCAGGGAGCGGTTTTTGATGAGGGGTTCCAGCCGATTACGAAACTCTTCGAATCCGCCGGTCACCTCGCCAAGGGCTTCGGCCTGTGCGCCACCCAGCCCATAGGTGCGTCGGCGCCACCAGTCACGCATCAGGCGTTCAACCAGTTCCTGCTCATCCATCTGTTCCATTTCCAGCGGCTGGTTGCTGCTGAAGGCGCGCTCGGACAGCGTCCTCTGGCAAAAGCCATGAATGGTATGGATGGGCGCATCGGCAATCTCGTGCAGGGCAAGCTCCAGATTGAGCAGGGCCTGTGCGCGCGCATCACCCTCGGGATACTGCGCGGGCAGGCTGGCGAACCAGGCATCGGCCTCTGCGGGCGCTTCGCCCTGTTCCAGCATCTGGCGCGCCTCCACCAGCCGCTTTCGAATGCGTCCGCGCAAC
>RFHG01000121.1 GCA_003696465.1 Gammaproteobacteria bacterium
GCACGCAGCCGTTCCTCGGGCAGCCGGTCCGGCGCGTAGATGCCGCCAACACGCAGCCGGACTACCGGCACCCCGGTCTGTGCGGACCATGTCATCAGCTGCCGCTCGGCATCCCAGCGTCGCCAGGCCCGATCGGCCTGCGGCCGGGCCGGCCAGGTCTCGTCCACCCAGGCACCCCGGCAGTCTCCATAAACCCCGGAGGTGCTGATGTAGACGACGCGCGCGGGCCGCCAGCCGGCCAGGGCTGCCAGCAGATGGCGGGTACGCGGATCCCGCCGTCCCTGGCGGGGCGGCGGCGCGAGATGGAACACCACTGTTCCGGGCGGCTGTTGCGGCAGGCATAAGGCCGCGTCGTCCAGGTCGGCAACCACCGGGGCAATCCCCGCGTCCTCCAGTCGTTTCCGCGCTGCCGCGCTGCGCACGACACCGGTCAACCGGGCATGCGGCAGGCAGGCGGCGATGCGTCGGCCAATGTCGCCACAGCCGACGATGAGTACATTGTCCATTCACCCACTCCGTTTTCTTTTTCTGCCCGGGCGATAGAATACGCGCTTTCATCCCCAACGGAAGCCACATCATGTCGTTCAAGGTCACCATCGAGCCCAGCGGGCACCAGTTTGCGTGCGAGGCCGACGAAACCATTCTGGATGCGGCCCTGCGCCAGGGCTGGGTACTGCCCTACGGATGCCGCAATGGTGCCTGCGGCGCCTGCATGGGCGAGATCGTCTCCGGTGAGGTGGACTATGCGGGCGCCAATCGCAGCGCCCTCTCGGCCGAGGACGAGGCCGCGGGCAAGGCCCTGTTCTGCCAGGCCCGGCCCCTCGGTGACCTTGTAATCCGTGCGCGCGAGATCGAGCGCCCGGCCGAGCTGCAGGTCAAGCGCCTGCCGGCCCGGGTGGAACGCATGACCCGGCTGGCAGACGATGTGATGGAGCTGGGCCTCAAGATACCGGAGTCGGAGCGCCTGGCCTTCCTCCCGGGCCAGTACATCGACATCCTGCTGCGCGACGGCAGTGCCCGGGCCTTTTCCCTGGCCAACCCGCCCCACCGCGACGAGCTGCTCGAGCTGCATATCCGTCATGTGCCCGGCGGGAAGTTCACCGATCATGTCTTCAACGAGATGAAGCCGGGCGCCCTGTTGCGCATCGAAGGTCCCAGGGGCAGCTTCCACCTCGACGAACAGGGCACGCTGCCGGTCATCATGGTGGCGGGCGGCACCGGTTTTGCACCCATGCAGGCCATGCTCGAGCATGCCATTGAAGACGGCGATCCGCGTGCCTTCCACCTGTTCTGGGGCGCACGCGACCGCAGCGGGCTGTACCGGGATGACCTGGCCCGCTCATGGGCCGAGGCGCACGACAACATCCATTACTACCCGGTTCTCTCGGAGCCGGCCGGGGAAGACGCCTGGACAGGCGAACAGGGGCTGGTGCACGAGGCCGTGTTGCGCCACTTCCCCGATCTTTCGGGTTTCGATGTCTATGTGGCCGGGCCGCCTGCGATGGTGGATGCGGCGAAACGACACTTCCTCGAGCACGGGCTGCCCGAGGAGCGGCTGCATTTCGATTCCTTCGAGTTCAGTGCGGCGAAGCAGGGCGCCTGAGGCCGCGAATCAGTCGATGCTGGTGCAGTTGTAGTAGATCAGCAGGTCGGAACCGGAAGTCGTCAGCTCACCGAGGCCGATGACTCCGGTGCCCGACAGCGGAAACTCCTCCTGTTCCATCAGGCAGACCTCGTCCCCCCCCTCGGGACGGACGAAGGTGCCGTTGCGGCTGCTGTCGATGAGAACGAACTTGCCGTTGCGAAACACGAAGCGGGCGTGATTGCGGGAGACGGTCGAGACGTCCACGCGCAGATCCGCATCCTCCCCGCGACCGACGACGAAGACGCGCTGGGCCGGGTGAATCTCGAACTGCTGTTCACGAAACTCGAGTGTCAGGCGCACGGGCGAGCGCAGCAGCTCCTGCAGATACTCCACGTTCACTTCATCAGTGGCCGCGAGATCCTCTTCGCGCTCGACAAGGGGCGTTTCGGGTTGGTCGTGCTCGCTCATGACTTCCTCCCGTGGGATGAGCGGATTCTAAACCATGAGCGATTCGGCTGCAGGCCTCCGGCAGACTCAACCGCCCGTTTCGTGACCCGTTTCATGCCTGGCCATGATCTCCTCCACGGCATCCGGGGGCAGCGGCCCCACCTGCATGCCCACCAGCTTTCCCGCCGGATCGTAGAGCAGGAAGGTCGGCGTGCCGTACAGTCCCCGCCCCGTCTGCTGCCGGAGGAAGCGGGACACCGCCTGCGCACTGCCTACCAGACTGGGGAATGCCAATTCATGTTCCTGCACGAAACGCCGCGCCACCTCCGGACTGCGATCGATCGACAGCCCCACCACCCGGGCGTCGGTATCGGCATGGGCATCATGAAACAGATCCCAGGCCTCGACCTCGCGGTTGCAGACGGGGCAGTCGTGTGCCCAGATCATGACCACGGTCCAGCGCCCCTGTCCGGTCTGCGTCAGCAGGTCGGCGGGACGGCCCTGCAGGTCGGTGAAGGACGCGGCCGCCGCCAAGGCCGACAGCAGGGGAAAGAACAGCAGCAGGCAGGCGCTGACAATCCGCTTCATCGTCTACTCCTGGGCGAAATAGCCTTGCAGAAACTCGCCGAACGGGCGTTGGGGCTCGGCCTCGAGCCGGGCCTGGGCCTCGAGCGAGGCACGGGCCTCGGCCTCCAGTATGGCTTCGGACTCGGAATCCGGCGGAAGGTTGCAGAAGTATTCATGATGCTCGCGCGAGCGCGCCTGGGCAAAGTGGAAGAAGCCCATGCCATCCGCGTGCATCCGCTCCAGCATGCGCGCCGAGGGCGTGGCCTCCGGAGTGGCCAGCAGTGCCCGCTGCTCAGCCAGTGCCTGGCACCAGGGCCCATCACTACCCCCGTCCAGCAGGGCACACACGGCCTGCATCTCGTCCAGGATTTCTGCCGCCCAGACGCGTAACGGCACCTCCTTGCCGCTGCGCAGGAGCCGGAATTCGGGATGCCGTCCGTGATGCGCCGTCTCGATCAGGTTGCGGTCATTCTCGGCGTGTTCGGCATCGGTGATCGGCGGGCTGTCCTTGAGCAGGCCATACCACATGAAGGCCTGCAGGAAGCGCAGCTGGGTCTCGTTGATGCCCAGCGGATCGAAGGCGTTGACATCCACCGAACGCAGCTCGACATAGTCGACACCGCGCAGGCGCAGGGCACGGACCGGCTTTTCCAGCCCCTGCAGCGGCTGCTTGGGTCGCACGGTGGTGTAGTACTCGTTCTCGATCTGCAGGATGTTGGCATTGAGCTGTTCCCAGCGCCCGTTCACCACCACGCCAATGCGCTCCCATTCCGGGGACGGCGTGCTGATGGCACAGCTCAGGGTCTCGATATAGCCCTCGAGGCTGTTGTAGTCGGCGCGAATGCCCACCTCGTGCTCGCGCTTGTTGGTATAGCCGATGTCGCCCAGGCGCAGGGAAGTGGCCCAGGGGTCGTACAGGGTGTTCTCGTTGAATTCCTGCAGGCGGTGCAGGACCGGCCCGACGAAGGACTTGCACACCGCCGGCGAGGCACCGAACAGGTAGGGCACCAGCCAGCCGTAGCGCTGCAGGTTGCGGGTGAGATCCATGTAGCGCCGGGAGCGATAGGCCTGCAGCGGTTCATCGCTGCCCTCGAGCGCGCGCAGGGCAGGCCACAGTTCCGGGGCGAAGGAGAAGTTGAAATGCACTCCGGAGATGACCTGCATGGGCCGGCCATAACGATGACCAAGTCCGCGCCGGTACACGGTCTTCATCATGCCCGGGTTGGATTCACCATAACGGGCAATGGGAATGCTGTCGTCGCCGTGCAGCACGCAGGGCATGCTGGTGCACCACAGCATCTCGTCTTCCAGTCGCGCATGCACGAAACGGTGCAGGGCCTGGAGCTGATCGAGCACCGCCGTGACCGAGGCATGAGGGTCGGTGATGAACTCCAGCATGGCCTCGGAGTAGTCGGTGGTGAGATGGGGATGGGTCAGGGCCGAGCCGAAGGCGCGTGGATGCGGCGTCTCCGCCAGGGTGCCCGCCGGGGAGACGCGCAGGCTCTCCTTCTCGATGCCGGTACGCCCACCCTGCAGCACCTCTCTGTCCAGGGCCTCCTCGCACTGCCTGATGCGCCGTTCCAGCAACGAATCGCCTCCAGAATGGGAAAAGCGCATTCTATCAAGCCCGGACCCATTGGTCTTGAAATGCGTGACGGGCGGCGGCATGCTGTCGGCCACAACGACAACAAGCAGGGACGAAGCCTGCCGGAAGCACACCCTTCCAACACGCTTCAAGAGGAGTCACGACATGGCACTGTTCGATGCCGACTGGATGCAGAAGTTCGCCGAGGAATGGAACAACGAGCCGGAGCTCTCCGGCGCCCTGGAGCAGATCGGTTTCAACTCGGTCATCGGCTACGGCTTTCCCGGAGAGGACACCCCGCGCGGCGTGCTCACCGTGGAGAACGGCAAGGCCGTTTCCGCCGGCGCCTACAACGGCGAGACGCTCAACTGGGACATCCGCGCCTCCGAGGACCAGTGGAACAAGTGGATCGCCAAGCCGCCGGGCATGACCGGGCTGGGCATGGCCTTCACCACCGGCAAGATGAAGTTCGTGGTCGGCGACTACGGCGCCATGGTCAAGGATCCGCGCATGGCCGGGCCCTTCGTCAAGAGCTTTGCGGTCATGGCCCGCGTCTGAGCCCGCTCTGTTCGCCATGCTGACGGGGCCTGCGGGCTCCGTTG
Organism: Gammaproteobacteria bacterium; assembly: GCA_003696465.1. GTDB lineage: Bacteria > Pseudomonadota > Gammaproteobacteria > J044 > J044 > J044. The sequence goes on from RFHG01000121.1 coordinate 4,787, forward strand.
CCGTATCTGCCCTCAGAACAGATAGTTGGTGCCGCCATAGGCCTTGTATTCCCCGGTGGCCGGGTCATAGCCGATGTCGCCGCGCAGGCTGACCCGCACCAGCGAGCGGATCTTCCAGCGAAAGCCAAGACCCACGGTATATTCCCAGCGCGTCACATCCACCTTGCCGCGGGGCCAGGCATTGCCGATGTCGGTGAACAGCACCCCGCGAAAGCTGTCGTGCCCGAACAGCGGCACCAGCCAGTTGAGATTGAGCAGGGCAAAGACGTCTCCCCGTACCTCCTCGCGCTGCAGTCCCCGCATCAATCCCCCGCCGACCAGTGAATAGGCATTCTCGTCGCCCATGTTGTAGCCGAGCCTGAGCTGCCAGTTGAGGTTGCTGCGACGGATTTTGGTGAGGTGGTTGTAACGGCGCCAGTAGGCCGAGAAGTCGTAGTAATTGTGGTCAGAGCCCAGGTTGCGACGCCCGAAGCCGAAGCCCGCGCCGTACTCCTCACCGGTGCGGAACAGCTCGTGGTCATCCTTGCTGGTGAAGTCCAGGCTGCTGCCCAGGGTCACGCGCCGTGACTCGTCAGGCAGCTCAGGGGTGCCTTCCAGTGCCTCGTATTCGGCGTGCACCGCACTGATGGCCACCGAAGTGCTCCAGCCATGACTCGGACCGATGCGCTTCAGCCAGCGCGAAAGGGAGAGGCTGAAGCGGTCGCTTTGCTGCTCGAACAGCCCCAGTTCCACTCCGTTGTCATCGCGACTGATCTTGCGGGTTTCGATGCGCCCCCCGGAGCTGGCCACGCCCACGCCAAAGCGTGTGCCCGGTATCTTGGGTATGTGATATTCGAGGTGACGGTCGCGCACGCGCTCGCCATTGAAACGGCGCGTATCCTCCAGCACCAGCTTGAACTGCTGGTTGAGGCCCAGGGCATTGTCCCAGCGCAGCTCGCCGCCATAGCTGACGTCCGCATCCGAGTTGATGCCCAGGCGGGGAATCGGCAGCAGATACCACTTTTCCTCGACCGTATAGGTCACTTCCACCCCGCCGGGCACCTCGCGCACCGACACGCTGACCTGCTTGAACAGGCCGAGGTTCTTCAGATACTGGCGCGATGCGAGCGCCTTTTCGGCATCGAAACGATCGCCCTCGTGCAGCACCAGCTCCTCGCGCAGCACGATCTCGCGCGTGATGCGATTGCCCTGAAAGAGGATGGCGACGACCGGGCGGCCGTCGTACCGGGCCAGCTCGGACCGTCCGGAATCCATGGACGGCGCTTCATCCGCGGCCTGTACCGCAGCCGACAGGGCGCAGGCCAGGGCCAGCATCAGCCAGACCGTCACCCGCACTGCCTGTATCACGCCCGCGTCTCCCCCTGCATGCCCGCATCATACCGGGCCGGCGCCGGTTGCTGCCAGCCGGGGCATGATAAACTCTGCCCGGAATCCGCTCGCCCGGGGCCCGTCATGACCGAAGCCATTCTCGATCCGCAGATCGACAGCCTGCCGCTGATCCATCGCGGCAAGGTGCGCAACCTCTATGCCGTGGACGAACGGCACATGCTGGTGGTGACTTCCGACCGCATCTCCGCCTTCGACGTGATCCTGCCCACCCCGATTCCGGGCAAGGGCGTGATCCTCACGCAGATCTCCAATTTCTGGTTCAAGCGCCTGGCCCACATCGTGCCCAATCACCTCACCGACATCGATCCGGAGTCGGTGGTTGCTCCCGGGGAGCGCAGTCAGGTACGCGGGCGCAGCGTGGTGGTGCGCCGCCTCCAGGCCCTGCCGGTGGAGGCCATCGTGCGCGGCTACCTGATCGGCTCCGGCTGGAAGGACTACCAGGCAACAGGCCAGGTCTGCGGCATCCCGCTGCCGCCCGGGCTGCAGCTCGCCGACCGACTGCCGGAACCGATCTATACCCCCTCGACCAAGGCCGAGGTAGGCGATCACGACATCAACATCGACTACGCCGAGACCGAGCGCCTGCTCGGTGCCGACA
>RFHG01000122.1 GCA_003696465.1 Gammaproteobacteria bacterium
CCGGAGGGCCCGGAAGGCGCGGAAAGGCTGCTGATGCTGGCTGACCATGCACTGTACCGGGCCAAGACCGGCGGCAGGAATCGGGTCGAGGCAGCCAGTGACGGGGATTCCGCCTGATACCTGTTGCGCTTGAACAACACGCATGCATACCGGTTTTTAATATTATTATCTGCTAATAATCAGAAATTCCCGCCACGGCCTGCAACTTCACACAAATATAAGAATTCAGTAATACAAACCGCCACTTAAGTTGCGTGAAAAAGTTGCAACACCTGTTGTGTTGCTGCTATAAAGGCCCCGACCCTAATAACAACAACGGTCGCAACAACTGGCAAACCTGAATCACGAATCGAAACACATAGGGGAGTCCCTGCTAATGAAGAAATCCGTACGCATTGCAGTCGCTGCTGCGCTGGCCTTCGGCGCTGCCTCTGCCCATGCCACGAACGGCATCAACCTCATCGGTCTGTCCGCCAAGTCCCGTGCCATGGGTGGCACCCAGGTGGGTATTGCCCGGGGTGCCGAGTCCGCGCTGGGCAACCCGGCCCTCATCACCTCCGTGCCCGGTACCGAAATCAGCTTCGGCGGTACCCTGTTCATGCCCTCCGTGAAGACGGATGGCGGCGGTAATGCCTCGGGCGTTCCGGGCGCAGGCACCGAGAGCAGTGCAGCCAACCGCTTTGTCGTGCCCGAGATCGGCATGGCAACCAAGGCCACCGACAGCTTCTACTGGGGTGTCGGCATGTGGGGCACCTCGGGTCTGGGCGTCGACTACCGTGACGCGGCTCCCGTGGCCGCTCTGGGCAATGGTTCGCTCACTGGCTTCATGGTCACCAACATGCAGGTGATGCAGATGGGCATTCCGTTGGCATTCAAGACCGGCGGCCTCAGCCTGGGCATCACGCCGATCATCGAATATGCCGCCCTCGATGCACAGTTCTCGACCGATTTTGACGGTTCGGGTGCCAACTTTACCCCGGGCAGCTATGGCAATGGTGTGAGCCAGGTACTCACCGGTGGCTACAACCTGGGTATCGGCTACCAAGTGGGCAACCTGACCCTGGGTGCCGTGTACAAGTCCGAGATCAAGCTCAACTTCAAGGACCAGATGCAGATTGCCCGCGACGTGCTGGGTGGCTGTGCAATTCCTACTGCCCCTGCTTCGTCTGCTACCTCGAACCCCGGTTGTTCCGGTGACATGGAGCTGTCCCAGCCCAAGGAATACGGCGTTGGCGCGTCCTACAAGATGGGCGCCCATACCATTGCCCTGGACTACCGCCAGATCAAGTGGAAGGACAGCACCGGCTGGGGCGACTTCAACTGGGACAATGAGAATGTCGTGGCCCTTGGCTACGAGTTCGATGCCGGCAACTGGGCGCTGCGCGCCGGGTATGAGCGTGGTTCCGGGCCTATCAAGGATGCAGGCGTGGCCACCGCCACGGGTCCGTCCATCAACTGGTTCAACCTGGTGGGCTTCCCGGCGACCGTCAAGACCCATTACACCTTCGGCGGCAGCTATCAGGTCAGCAAGAAGCTGACCGTGGATGCAGCCTTCACCTATGCCCCCGAGGTCAAGGAGTCGTTCTCGACCTATCTGGATCCGGGCGCATGCCCCGGGCCGGGTTGCATGACCACGACCGAGACCAAGCACAGCCAGACGGCTCTTACGCTGGCGCTGGACTACAACTTCTGATTCGTTCAGGGGGATACAACAACAAGAAGTCTTGCAGTTAGCACTTAGGGCAGGCCACCCCGGAAGGGGTGGCCTTTTTCTGTATGGGGGTCAGGAAAACGGACGTTTGGATGGGGGATTGGAAGGGCCTGAAGGGCTCTCTAGGGGCTCCGCTTTTTCCTTGCCCGCGGGTGGGCCTGGTCGTAGGCGCGGGCCAGGTGCTGGAAGTCGAGGTGGGTATAGATCTGGGTGGTGCCGATGCTGCTGTGGCCCAGTAGCTCCTGTACCGCGCGCAGGTCGCCGGAGGATTCCAGCATGTGGGTGGCAAAGGCATGGCGCAGCATGTGCGGATGCAGCGGCACCTCGAGGCCGACCTGCCGGGCGCGGTGACGAAAGCGCTCGGCAATGGCCTCGACCGAGAGCCGGTTGCCGCGGCGGCTGACGAAGAGCGCAGGCTCGCCGGGCCGTGCCAGCCGGTCGCGTACTTCGAGCCAGCGGCGCAGGGCCTCGATGGCCTTGGCCCCGATGGGCACCTCGCGTTCCTTGCTGCCCTTGCCGTGCACCCGCAGCAGGCCCTGGGCAAGATCGGGCGCCTGCAGGTCGAGCGCGGACAGCTCGGCCCGGCGCAGGCCGCAGGAATAGGTGAGCTCCAGCAGTGCACGGTCGCGCCGGGCCAGCGGGTCGTCACCGGGCAGTGCCATCAGGCGCTCGACCTGTTCGGCGGTGAGGGTGTGGGGCAGGGGCCGGGGAATGCGCGGTGCGGCGATGTCCTGCGCCGGGTTGCCGTTGTGCAGCCCCTTGCGCTGCAGGAAGCGGTAGAACTGGCGCAGGCTTGAGAGCTTGCGCTGTATGCTGGCAGGGGCGCGGCCTGCACGGTGCAGCCGGGCGGCCCAGTCGCGGATGTCGGCCGGAGTCAGGAACAGCCAGTCGGTATCGTCGCTAATGCCGAGCATGCCGGCGGCCTGCTCGAGGTCGCGCGCATAGCCGGCCAGGGTGTGCCCGGAGTACTGCCGTTCGTGTCGCAGATAGTCGAGGAAGCGCTGGCGCAGCGGCTCAGCCACGGTGTTCCAGGTGATGGCGCAGGGCGCGTGCCAGCAGTTCGCCCAGAGTGCCAAGAAACAGGGTGCCCATGCCGGGGTGGAAACGGTGCGGGTCACGACTGCCCAGGGCCAGCAGGCCGATGCGGCCCGGGTCCTTGAGCGGAATGAGCACACTGCTGGCGATTTCGGCGGCCTGCGCGCCGAACAGGAATTCGAGCTGGCGGGCACTGACCCGCCCGCACAGGGGGCGGCCTGAGCGGAACAGGTCCTCGAACCATTCCAGTTCGGGGGCATCTGCGGGTATGTAGTGCAGTTCGCCCTCGCCGGGCCGGGGCTCGCCAATGAGCTGCAGGGTGACGAAGTCCGCCTTGAGTTCATCCCGCAGCAGTTCCTGGGCGATGTGGACCACATCGCTGGCGTCGTCGGTCTCCAGCAGGCCCAGGGCCAGGTGGTGCAGGCGTGCCGAGAGCTGCTCGTTCTCGCGGGCGATCTCCACCAGCTCCATCAGCTTGCGCTCGAGCTGACGGTTACGGTCGCGTAGCAACTGGAGCTGTCGCTCGAGCAGGGAAGCGGCGCCGTGGGTACGATGGTGCAGTTCCAGGGCCTCGAGCACCTCGGGGTGGCGTTCGAGGAAGTCGGGGTGCGCACGCAACCAGGCGGCAACCGCCTCCTCGTTCAGGGCGTCTGTCGCCGGTTCGGCGGGTGTGGCGGCCTCTGTCACAGTTCGATGACTCCCTCGAAAACGGTGGTGGCCGGGCCGGTCATGATGACCGGCGCGCCCTCTCCGGGCCAGCTTATCACAAGGGTGCCGCCGGGCAAGTCGACCCGAACCCGCTCATCGAGCAGACCCAGTGTGCGCCCGGCGACTACGGCGGCACAGGCCCCGGTACCGCAGGCCAGGGTCTCGCCGGCACCGCGTTCATGCACGCGCAAGCGGACATGGTCGGGGGCGAGCACCTGCATTAAGCCCACGTTGACCCGGTTGGGAAAGCGCGGGTGATGCTCGATGACCGGTCCAAGCCGTGCAACCGGGGCATGATCGACATCATCGACCAGCAGCACCGCATGCGGGTTGCCCATGGACACGGCAGCGATCTGCAGGGTTTCGCCCTCAACCTCCAGGGGATAGAGCGGTGCTCGGGCATCGGCCTCGAAGGGAATGTCTGCCGGCTCCAGGCGGGGCGCGCCCATGTC
>RFHG01000123.1 GCA_003696465.1 Gammaproteobacteria bacterium
GCCCGCCGCATGAACGCGGCCATCGAGGCCCTCATCGCCGAGGACCCGGCCCAGTACATGTGGGTCTACAAGCTGTTTCGCACCCGCCCCGCGGGGCAACCCGACCTCTATTCGAAGCTGTAGTGCTTGCGTACCGGCTGACGGATCTCCCACTGGCAGGACATGCCGGCCGGGAAACGCACCAGATCACCGGCACGGATGTGCACCGGCTCGCCGCCCTCGGGCGTGACCACCACCTCGCCCTCCAGCAGATAACAGACCTCGGCACTGTCGTAGGTCCAGGGGAAGCGGGAGACTTCCTTCTCCCAGATGGGCCAGTCGCGCACGCCGCGTTCCGCCAGCAGGGCCTCGTCCGGGTCGTGAACAATCTCGATCGTCTCGTTCATGGGCTCGACTCCCTCTGCCTGAATGCAGGATGCGAGCATACCACCGCCCCGTCCTGGCGTGGATTGCAGGCCCCCTTCGCTGCTGGAACAATGCACCTCCCATGAACGACCCGGCCCGCCAACTCGAAGAACTGCACGCGCGCCTGCAGAACGTGCCACTGGCCGACGAGCCGACACTGAGACGCCGCCTGGAAGGGCTTCAGCGCCGCCTGAAGCGGGGCCAGCCGGTGGATCGCGGCCTGCCCCGCCTTGTCGCCGATATCGAACGGGCAGCCGCCGTGGTTTCCCGCCGTCTGGATCTGTGCCGGACCATCGAATATCCACCGGAACTCCCGGTCAGCCGGGAACGTCCGCGCCTGCTCGAGGCCCTGGGCAGGCACCAGGTGGTCATCGTCTGTGGCGAGACCGGCTCCGGCAAGACCACCCAGCTGCCCAAGCTGCTGCTGGAACTGGGCTGCGGCAGCCGCGGGCGCATCGGCCATACGCAGCCCCGACGTATCGCCGCTCGCTCGGTGGCCACGCGCCTGGCCGAGGAGCTGGGCACGGAAGCCGGACACGGCGTGGGCTGGAAGGTCCGCTTCACCGACCGCGTGCAGCCGGAAAGCCGCATCAAGCTGATGACCGACGGCATCCTGCTGGCCGAGATCCAGTCCGACCCCGAGCTGCTCGCCTACGATGCGCTGATCATCGACGAGGCGCACGAGCGCAGTCTCAACATCGACTTTCTGCTCGGCTATCTGAAGCGCCTGCTGCCGCGACGCCCGGAACTGAAGCTGGTGATCACCTCGGCCACCATCGACCCGGAACGCTTCTCGCGCCACTTCGACGGCGCCCCCATCGTTTCGGTCAGCGGCCGCGGGTACCCGGTAGAGATCCGCTACCGGCCCCTCGCCGCCGAAGACGAGGACAGCCGCGACCGCAGCCAGCTGGAAGCGCTGGTGGAAGCCGCCGACGAGCTGGCGGCCGAAGGACCGGGCGACATCCTCGTGTTCCTGCCCGGCGAACGCGAGATCCGCGAGGCCGCCGAGGCCCTGCGCAAGCATCACCCGCCGGGCACCGAGATCCTGCCACTCTATGCCCGGCTGTCGGCCGCGGAACAGCAGCGCGTGTTCGCGCCGCACCCGGGCCGGCGCATCGTGCTCGCCACCAATGTGGCCGAGACCTCGCTCACCGTGCCCGGCATCCGCTATGTGATCGATACCGGCCAGGCCCGCGTCTCGCGCTATTCCTGGCGGGCCAAGGTCCAGCGGCTGCACATCGAGCCCATCCCGCAGGACGCGGCCGACCAGCGTGCAGGACGCTGTGGCCGGACCGGGCCCGGCATCTGCATTCGCCTGTACGCCGAGGAGGACTATCTCGCCCGGCCGCGCCACGCCGATCCGGAGATCCTGCGCACCAACCTGGCCAGCGTCATCCTGCAGATGGCCCACCTCGGGCTCGGCGACCCGGCCGACTTCCCTTTCATCGACCCGCCCGATCCGCGCATGATCCGCGATGGCTGGCGCCTGCTCCACGAGCTGGGCGCGGCCGACCCCTCGCACCGGATCACCGATATCGGTCATCGTCTGGCCGGTATCCCGCTCGACCCCAGGCTGTCGCGCATGCTGCTCGAGGCCGAGCGCACTGGTGCCCTGGCCGAGGTGCTGGTGATCGCCACCGGGCTGGCGGTACAGGATCCGCGCGAACGCCCGCACGAGCAGCGCCAGGCCGCCGATGCGGCCCACGCCGAATGGGCCGTGCCCGACTCCGACTTCCTTGGCCGCCTGAAACTGTGGCAGGCCTGGCAGGAGGCCAGCCACACGCTTTCCGGCAACCAGTTGCGCAAGTGGTGCCGCACACACTTCCTCTCCTGGATGCGGATGCGCGAGTGGACCGCGCTGCATCGCCAGATCCGCGGCCTGCTGCTGGAACGCGGTCAGCGCGAGAACACGACACCGGCGGAGGCCGACGCCATTCACCGCGCCCTGCTTGCGGGGCTGCTCGATCATGTCGGCCAGTGGGACGAACGCGGCTATTATCAGGGCGTGCGCCAGCGCCGCTTCAGCATCCATCCGGCCTCGGCCCTGGCCCGGCGGCACCCGAAGTGGATCATGGCCGGCCTGCTGCTCGACACCGGTCGGCTACGGGCACTGGAGGTGGCGCGTATCCAGCCACAGTGGATCGAGCAACTGGCCACGCACCTGCTCAGGCGCAGCTACGGCGAACCGCACTGGAACACCCGTCGCGGCCAGGTCGTGGCGCGTGAACGGCTGTCGCTGCATGGCCTTGTCATCCACCCCGGCCGCCGCATCGACTACGGCCGCATCGATCCAGAGGCCAGCCGCAGCCTCTTCATCCGCCATGCGCTGGTGCAGGGCGAATGGGACACCCGGGCCGACTGCATCCGGGCCAACCGCACCCTGATCGCGGAGGTCGAGGACCTGGAGGCGCGCACCCGCAGGCGCGATCTGCTGGTGGACGAGGACACCCTGCAGCGTTTCTACGAGGAACGCATCCCGCCCGAGATCCATTCCGGACCGGCCTTCGAGCGCTGGTACCGGCGGCTCGAGCCGGAACAGCGCCGGGCCCTGTGTCTGAGCCGGGAGCAGCTGCTGGCCCGCGACGGCGATCCGCTGATCCGCGAACGCTTCCCCGACATGCTCGAATGCGCCGGGCTGCGCCTGCCGCTGAGCTATCATTTCGCCCCGGGCGAGGCCGACGACGGCGTCACCCTGCGCCTGCCCCTGGCCCTGCTGCCACGCATCGAGCCCTGGCGCCCCGACTGGCTGGTTCCGGGCCTGCTGGAGGAAAAGCTCGCCGCCCTGCTGCGCGGCCTGCCCAAGGCCCTGCGGCGCAACTTCGTACCCGCCCCCGAGTTCGCGCGTGCCTGTGCCGAATCGCTGCAGCCCGAGGGCCCCTTGCTGCCCGCCTTCGGC
>RFHG01000124.1 GCA_003696465.1 Gammaproteobacteria bacterium
GCCGATCTGGGGGTCGCCTGGGACGGCGATTTCGACCGCTGCTTTCTGTTCGACGAGCGTGGCGCGTTCATCGAGGGCTACTATATCGTCGGTCTTCTGGCCGAGTTCCTGCTCGGTGTGGTGCCGGGGGCGAAGATTATCCACGACCCGCGTCTGACCTGGAACACCATCGACATCGTCCGGCGCGCCGGCGGCACGCCGATTCAGAGCAAGACCGGCCACGCCTTCATCAAGGAGCGCATGCGCGCCGAGGATGCCCTGTACGGCGGCGAGATGAGCGCGCACCACTATTTCCGCAATTTCGCCTACTGCGACAGTGGCATGATCCCCTGGCTGCTGGTGGCCGGGCTGATGTGCCGCACCGGTAAGAAGCTTTCCGAACTGGTCGAGGAGCGCATCGCCCTGTTCCCAGCCAGCGGCGAGATCAACCGCACGGTGCAGGATGTCGGCCGGGTGCTGGTGGCCATCGAACAGGAGTACGGCGGGCTGGGTGGGCGCATCGACCGCACCGACGGATTGAGCATCGAATTCGACGACTGGCGCTTCAACCTGCGGCCGTCCAATACCGAACCGGTGCTGCGTCTGAATGTCGAGGCGCGCGGCGACCGCGCCTTGATGGAGCGTAAAACCGGGGAGTTGCTTCAGCGCATCGATGCCATCGGTTAGCGGGCCGAAAGAAAGGAAGGCCGGCCTCCCCCGGGATGCCGGCCTTTGTTGCAAATATGCGCCGGATAGGGTAGTTTCCTGCTGATTCGGCCGGTTGGCCGGTCAAATTTCCAATCCCGATCGAGGTCAGATTGCCATGCGCTACAGCCAGTATTTTCTCAATACCGTCCGCGAGACTCCGGCCGATGCCGAGGTGGTCAGCCACAAGCTGATGATCCGCGCCGGCATGATCAAGAAGGTCGCCGCCGGCATCTACAACTACCTGCCTTTCGGCCTGCGGTCGATCCGAAAGGTGGAGCAGATCGTGCGCGAGGAGATGAATCGCGCCGGCGCCATTGAGC
>RFHG01000125.1 GCA_003696465.1 Gammaproteobacteria bacterium
CAAAAGGTGCGCGCAGCGGCGCTATTTCAGGGCCTTTTCGGTCTTGTGGATCATGACGTCCTTGTTGTGCACGCCCGCCTCCAGCCCCTCACCAATAGCCTGGACCACAAGGTAGACGCCGGCCACGAACAGCGCCAGGGCGAGCAATTGCCAGAGCAGCTTGCGCCTGAACAGAAAGAGCAGCACCAGCAGCCCGCCGCCGATGGCGACCGGAACCGGCCAGCGCTGGACAAGGACCACCGCCTGATCGATCAGGGCCTGGACATCCATCGCCTAATCCTCCCCGGTACCGTTCAGGCGCACCAGCAGGCAGGCGAGAAAGCGGCCGTCGATGGCGCGCGCGTCCAAACAGCAGAACTCCTCTTCCAGCGCAGCGAGACACCAGTCGACAAAGGCCGAGGAGCCCGTCAATTCCGTCTCAAAACGCTCCACCAGCCGCTGGCGCAGCTCCGGATCGACCTTGCCATCCCGGCTGACCAGCTGATGCAGGTCGGGCAGTTCCAGCGCTGAAACCGGATTCGGTACAAAATCATTGCCGAGCAGCTGATTGGCCAGGGCGGTGAGGAAAAAGGTCGACAACCCCACCTGGTCGGCCTCGTCGATCTGGCAGCCGGACAGATCCAGCTCTGCGGGCGTCGGCAGGTCAAAGGGGAGCACCTGTTCGAACAGCTGCTGCTGCAGCTCCAGCCGGTCGAGGCAGTCGGCCACCTGACGGATTTCGCTCAGGCGGGCGAAGGGACGGCTGCCGCCGCGGCCGGCCTCGAGAGCACCTTCCCAGACCTCAGGGCGCCGCCGGCACAGAGCTTCGAGCAGGGCCCGGTAGGGGGCGTCGCTATAGGGGGCGATGCGGCTGGCCTGAAGTGTGCGCGCCCGCCGGGCGAGCTGCAACGCCAGGCTGTGACCATGCCGGAACAGGAATTCGAGGTAACAGCCGTTGAACAGCTGCGACGCCCGCGCAACATCCTGTCCGGCCAGATGCTCGAGGGCCAGATTGAGGGTGGCGTACAGGCGCCGCAGGGTCTCGTCGACCTGGCGCGCATCCCCCGGATCGACCTCGTCGGCCACCATCATCTTGTTGAGCAGGTAGGTCAGCTCCCAGGCGCTCTCCCGGGAGATACCGCCGGCCAGCACTTCGGCCAGCAGCTCCGCCGGCGTCACCCG
>RFHG01000010.1 GCA_003696465.1 Gammaproteobacteria bacterium
GCGTTCCAGGGCACTGGTTACCCTTCCCCGGCTCAAGGAGGCAAGGCAATGGCGGTCGGTCTATTCCGCCCGCAGGGCCTCGATGGGGTCGAGCCGGGCGGCGCGGCGGGCCGGCTCGATGCCGGCAGCCAGGCCAATGAGTATCGAGAGCCCCTCGGCCAGCAGGACGAAGCGCCAGTCCACATGGGTGGGCAGTTGCGGGATCAGGGCATGCAGCAGCCAGGCCCCGCCGATGCCCAGCAGCAGCCCGGCCACCCCGCCCAGTGCGGCAAGCACCGTGGCCTCGGCGAGGAACAGGTGCAGGATCTGCCCGGTGCGGGCACCCAGCGCGCGCAGCAGGCCGATCTCCGAGGTGCGTTCCGAGACCGCGATGGTCATGATGGTGAGGATGCCGACCGCGCCTACCAGCAGCGAAATACCGCCGAGGGCGCCGATGGCGGCAGAGAGGATGGCGAGGATGTCGTCCAGGGTGGAGAGCATCTTGTCCTGGGTGGTGATGGTGAAGTCCTCGTCGCCGTGGCGTTGGCTCAGCACCCGCCGGATGCCGGCGGCAATGGTCTCCGAGTCCACTTCCGGCGCGTAGAGGATGTCGATCTCCATCAGGCTGTCGAGGTTGAACAGGCCCATGGCCCGGGCGGCGGGGATGTAGACGGTGTCGTCGAGATCGAAGCCGAGCAGCTGCCCCTTCGGCGCCATGACCCCGATGACGCGGAACGGCGCCCCGGCAATGCGGATGCGCTGCCCGAGGGGATTGTCGTTGCCGAACAGCTCGTGGCGCATGCGGCTGCCCAGCACGGCCAGGTTGCGGGTGCTGTGGAGATCGTCGTCGGGCAGAAAGCGGCCACTGGCGACCTGCATGGACCATACCTCGGGTACATGCCGGCCGACTCCGACGATCATGCCGTGACGGCTGTGCCCGCCACCCTTCACCTCGGCATTGCCCTGGGCCACGGGCACCACGGCCTGTACCCCCGGCAGCCGCTGCAGGGCCTCGGCGTCGTCCAGGCTGAGCGGGCGCAGATTGTGGATGAGCGCGCCCGAAATGCCGGCGGTCACGCTCTTGCCGGGATTGACCGCCACCAGATGGGTGCCGAACTGGGTGAACTCCTCGAGCACGAAGCGACGCAGGCCCTCGCCGATGGAGGTGAGCAGCACCACCGAGGCAATGCCGATGCAGATGCCGAGCGCGGTCAGGGTACTGCGCAGGGGCTGGCTGCGTACCGCCCCCAGCGACAGGCGCAGGAGATCGGGATAGCGAATGTCGGCGCGTCTGCTCATCGGCGGTTGAGGGCCAGCACCGGGTCGAGCCGCGCGGCGCGCCGCGCCGGCAGCCAGGAAAACAGCAGGCCGGTCCCCAGCGCAACCAGCACGGCAAAGGCCACTGCCCAGGCCGGAATGGCCAGCGGAAAGGACGGGAACAGGCGCCGCTCGAGCAGGATCACCACCAGCGCCACCAGCAGACCGGCCA
>RFHG01000126.1 GCA_003696465.1 Gammaproteobacteria bacterium
CCCCGGCGCCCCCGGCTTCCGGTCACGATCAGGTCGCAGTCCTGTTCCCGGGCATACTCGACCACGGTGGCCGCGGGTGCACCGAATTCGATTTCGGTGACCGCGTCTTCCAGTGCCAGTTCCTCGACCAGACGTTGCATGTGCTGCCGGGCCGCTTCCAGCAGGGCCTGGTCCAGATCCACTTCCATGGGCAGATAGACCCCGTACTCGTCATAGACGATCGGCTCCTCGATGACATGGATCACGCTCAGACGCGCACCATCGAGTTGCGCGAGCCTGCGCGCCTGGACCACCGCATGACGTGAGGCCAGGGAAAAATCGGTGGCCACCAGGACATGCTGCCAGGGACGAGGCTCGGGCGGCTGGTCGGCGGGCTCGGGGGTCGCCTTCAGCCAGGCCCAGGCCTCGTCGATGTGGTCTCGATCGAAGTAGCGAATCTCGGCATCCGTGAAGGGCCGCGCCAGCGCGACCATCCAGCGCTCCCATGCCTTGTCGCCCACCACGGCAATGCGTTCGAAGTCGTCCTCGTGCCGGGTGCCGAAGCGGAAGTCATCGAATGCCGCCTCGGTATCCCAGCCGCGAAAGTCCTCCAGCTCCAGCAGCAGGGAAATGCGCCCGTGTTGCCGGATCAGATCCTCGACCAGGGGGATGAATTCCCGATAGTCGTCATGCGTGAGGCGCCCCCGGAAACGAAAGGCGTAAATGTTCTCCTCGACAACGGGTATCGGCTCGATCATGCAATGACTCCATCTGGTGCAGACCCGTATCGAGCATATCAGTGCTTCGTACGAGATGCACCCGAATACAGCCGTAAGTGACCCGGGTTACATACCCACCATAAGGATGCGGGCATTATCAAACTGTCGACAGGCGTCGACAGCTTTGTTGTGGCAGTAACTGGGGGGACGCGCATGCGCCCCCCCTTTTTATTGTTCTCCGGCTTTAATCATGCAGATCCGGAATGGGACGAGCCAACAGGGTCTCTCGGTTATAGCGGAATGCAGACACCGAGGCGGCCAATATCATTCTTTCTTGCCCACTATGCGACCGAAGTTTGGTCATTGCACACTCGCTATCGCGAGCGCGTTCTCGGTCACAGGTTTGCCTTGGCTCTGTGTCGCGGCGCATAGAAAAACTTTCGAGTTTTACATATGGCACCCCCAATCCCCTTGGCCCGTGCCGGCCGCGGGCGCAGGAGCGCGGTTGGCCGGGGCTGCGCAGCAGACCCGGGGGCCGGCAAGGGATGCCGGC
>RFHG01000127.1 GCA_003696465.1 Gammaproteobacteria bacterium
CTGATGGCCTCCGAGCCCGAGATCTCGCGGGTGCCGGTGATGGTGGATTCCTCCAAGTGGGAGATCATCGAGGCCGGCCTGCAGTGCGTGCAGGGCAAGCCGGTGGTCAACTCCATCTCGCTCAAGGAGGGCAAGGAGAAGTTCGTCGAGCAGGCCCGCCTGTGCCGCCGCTATGGTGCGGCTGCGGTGGTTATGGCCTTCGATGAGGAGGGCCAGGCCGACACCTTCGAGCGCAAGATCGAGATCTGCGAGCGAGCCTACCGCATCCTGGTGGACGAGGTCGGCTTCCCGCCCGAGGACATCATCTTCGACCCCAACATCTTTGCCGTGGCCACCGGCATCGAGGAGCACAACAACTACGCGGTGGACTTCATCGAGGCCACCCGCTGGATCAAGCAGAACCTGCCGCATGCCCTGGTCTCCGGCGGGGTGTCCAATGTTTCGTTCTCGTTTCGCGGCAACAACCCGGTGCGCGAGGCGATTCATGCCGTCTTTCTCTACCATGCCATACGCGCGGGCATGGACATGGGTATCGTCAACGCCGGCCAGCTTGCGGTGTACGAGGACATTCCGGAAGAGCTGCGCGAGGCGGTGGAGGATGTCATCCTCAACCGCCGTCCGGATGCCACCGAACGTCTGCTGGAGATTGCGCCGAAATACAAGGGCGACGGCAGCCAGGCCGAGGACAAGACCGATCTCGAATGGCGCAGCTGGCCGGTGGAAAAACGACTTGAACATGCCCTGATCAAGGGCATCACCGAGTACATCGACGAGGACACCGCCGAGGCGCTGGAAAAGCTCGGCAAGCCGCTGCTGGTGATCGAAGGCCCGCTGATGGACGGCATGAATGTCGTGGGCGACCTGTTCGGTCAGGGCAAGATGTTCCTGCCGCAGGTGGTCAAGAGCGCACGGGTGATGAAGAAGGCGGTGGCCTGGCTGCAGCCCTATCTGGAGGCGGAGAAGGCCGAATGCGATGCCGAACCGGCGGGCCGGATCCTGATGGCCACGGTGAAGGGCGATGTGCACGACATCGGTAAGAACATCGTCGGCGTCGTGTTGCAGTGCAACAGCTACGAGGTCATCGACCTGGGCGTGATGGTGCCGGCGGACCAGATCCTGCGCACCGCAAGGGAAGAGCATGTGGACATCATCGGTCTCTCGGGCCTCATCACGCCCTCGCTGGACGAGATGGTGCATGTGGCAAAGGAGATGAAGCGCCAGGGCTTCACCATCCCCCTGATGATCGGCGGGGCCACCACCTCGAAGGCCCACACGGCGGTGAAGATCGAGCCGCAGTATCCGCATGGCGTGGTCTATGTGCCGGATGCCTCGCGTGCCGTGGGCGTGGCCAGCGCCCTGCTGTCGGAGGAACAGAAGCCCGCATTCCTGGCCGACCTGCGCAACGAGTACGAGCTGGTGCGCCAGCGCCGTGCCGACCGCGACGAGGCGCGCAATCTGGTGCCCATCGAAGAGGCACGGGCCAACCGCTGGCCCATCGCCTGGGACGAATACGATGGCCCCCGGCCGCAGGTGCTGGAAGATGGTCACGGGCTCGATGAGGCCATGACCGGGCCGGTAACGGTCGAGCGCAAGGGCGAGGGCGTCCTGGTCACCTTCGAGCGGATCCCGCAGACCACGCTCGCCGAATACATCGACTGGACATTCTTCTTCCATGCCTGGCAGCTGCGCGGCCGTTTCCCGAAGATCCTCGACGACGAGGAAAAGGGCGAGGAGGCGCGCAAGCTTTATGCCGATGCCCGGGCCATGCTCGAGCGCATCTTCGAGGAGGACTGGATTCGCGCACGGGCGGTGGTCGGCCTGTTCCCGGCCAATGCCGTGGGCGACGATGTGGCGGTGTATGCCGATGCCGACCGCAGCGAGCGCCTGATCACCTTCCACTTCCTGCGCAAGCAGATGCGCCAGCCCGAGGGCAAGTACAACGATTGCCTGGCGGATTTCATCGCGCCCGAGGGCAGCGGCGTGGCCGA
>RFHG01000128.1 GCA_003696465.1 Gammaproteobacteria bacterium
AATAACCGGCTGATTTCATGGCCGAACCCGCATGCGGGCCGCTGGCGCCGGGCGCCCGTCCGCGGCGGGTTCGCACTTTATTCACGACACTGAACCGGAGTTTTCCCGACATGGCGGTAGAACGCACCATTTCCATCATCAAGCCCGACGCCGTGGCCAAGAATGTCATTGGCCAGATCTACACCCGTTTCGAGGAAGCGGGCCTGCGCATCATCGCCGCGAAGATGATGCACCTGAGCCGCGAGCAGGCCGAGGGCTTCTACGAAGTGCACCGCGAGCGCCCCTTCTTCAAGGACCTGATCGATTTCATGACCTCGGGGCCGGTGATGATCCAGGTACTGGAGGGCGAGAACGCGGTGGCCAAAAACCGTGAGCTGATGGGTGCCACCAACCCGGCCGAGGCCGCTCCGGGCACCATCCGGGCCGATTTTGCCGAGACCATCGACGAGAATGCGGTGCACGGCTCCGACAGCCTCGAGAACGCGGCACGCGAGATTGCCTACTTCTTCAGCGAGATCGAGCTCTGCCCGCGTACCCGGTGATGACGTGAGCACGGCCGCGAAGACCAATCTGCTCGGACTCGACCGGGCTGCTCTGGAGGCCTTCTTCCTCGAACGGGGGGAGAAGGCCTTTCGCGCCGTGCAGGTCATGAAATGGATTCACCAGCGCGGCGTCACCGACTTTGCGCAGATGACCGATATCAGCAAGTCCCTGCGCGCCCGCCTGCTCGAGGAGGCGGAGGTGCGTGCCCCCGAGCTGGTCATGGAGCAGGAGAGCGGCGACGGCACCCGCAAGTGGGTGATGCGGCTGGATGACGGCAATGCCATCGAGACGGTCTACATTCCCGACGGCGACCGGGCCACGCTGTGCGTGTCCTCGCAGGTGGGCTGTGCGCTGGACTGCACCTTCTGCGCCACCGCCCGGCAGGGCTTCAATCGCAATCTCACGGCTGCCGAGATCATTGCCCAGCTCTGGTTTGCCTGGCATGCGCTGCCGGCCAATGCCCGCGGCGAGCGGCCCATCACCAATGTGGTGATGATGGGCATGGGCGAGCCATTGCTCAATTTCGACAATGTGGTCGCCGCCATGGGGCTCATGCAGGATGATCATGCCTATGGTCTGTCCAAGCGGCGGGTCACGCTCAGCACCTCCGGTGTGGTGCCGGCCATGGATCGCCTGGCAGGCACCATCGATGTGGCACTGGCGGTATCCCTTCATGCCCCCGAGGATGCCCTGCGTGACCGGCTGGTGCCGCTCAACCGCAAGTATCCGATTGCGGAACTCATGGCCGCCTGTGACCGCTATCTCGAAGGCAAGAACTACCGCTCGCGGATTACCTACGAATATGTCATGCTCGATGGCATCAACGACCAGCCGGAACATGCCAGAAAGCTCGTGAAACTGCTGCGCCATCGACCCGCCAAGGTGAACCTGATTCCCTTCAACCCTTTCCCGGGGACGCGTTACCGGCGTTCTCCGCAGGATGTGATCGACCGTTTCGGCAGCATCCTCAACGAGGCGGGCATCGTGACCATCACCCGGCGTACCCGTGGTGACGAGATCGACGCCGCTTGTGGTCAGCTGGCCGGCAAGGTGCAGGACCGCAGCCGCCGCGAACTCCATTTCGCCCGCATCGAGGGGCAGGCCTGATGCGCGGGTGGGTGCCGATCCTGGCGCTTGTGGCCCTGTTGTCTGCCGGCTGCAGCGGTTCCCGCCCCGACCCCAATCTGGAAGATGCGGCCCAGGTCAATACCCAGCTGGGCATCACCTACATGCGGCAGGGCAATCTCAAGTATGCCAAGGAAAAGATCGAGAAGGCCCTGCAGCAGGCGCCCGATATGCCGGCAGTGCAGATGGCAGCCGGCTTCCTCTACACCCGGCTGAAAAAGCCCGAGGAGGCGGAGCGTCACTTTCTCCGTGCCATCGAGCTGGACCCGGAAAACCCCGACATGCACAACAATTACGGTGGATTCCTGTGCGAGCAGGGGCGTGTCAAGGAGGGGGTGGCGGAGTTTCGCAAGGCCATGGAGAATCCGCTCTACCAGACCCCGCAGTTTGCGGCCAAGAACATCGGCATGTGTTATCTCAAGGCAGGGCGGCTGGATCGTGCGGAGGCCTTCCTGCGCAAGGCACTGGAATATGACCCCCGGTTCGCCGACGCCCTGTACCAGATGGCCCGCCTGAGCTTTCTCAAGCAGAACTATCTGGCCACCCGGGCCTATCTGCAGCGCCTGGCCGAGGTCCATCCCGATACCCCGCAGACGCTCTGGCTGTGTTATCAGACCGAAACCCAGCTCGATGACCGTGCGGCGGCGACCCGCTGTGCACGCAAGCTGCTCAAGCAGTTCCCGGATTCCGAAGAAGCGGCACGCCTGAAAGAACTGGGCGTGAAGTGAGGCAGAGATGACCGACGCGGAAGAAAGGGCAGGGTTTGGAGCGCGACTCGCCGAGGCGCGCAAGACCCGGGGCATGAGCCTCGAGGATGTGCACCAGCACACGCGGCTGGAGATGCGCATCATCGAGGCGCTCGAACTCGAACGGATCGATGACCTGGGCCAGCCGGTCTATGCCCGCGGTTACATCCGTTCCTACGCGCGTCTGGTGGGTCTCGATCCGCAGGCGCTGATCGAATCCTACAATGCCGCCAGCGGAGCCCCCGAGGTCGATTCCTGGGCGCCGCCGCAGGTGGAACGCCACGAGGCCGGGCAACACATTCGCCCACAGTACGTGGCCCTGGCGCTGGTGGCGATTGTCACCCTGCTGGTACTGTTCTGGGTCTTTGGCAAGCAAGACGATTCCGAGGGTACGGTTCCGACTTCTGCCGCGCCGGACAAGCCGACTGTCACGGCAGCGAACGAGGCGAGTCCGCTGCCCGCCCTGCCGGAACAGTCGGATGCCGGGACTGCTGCCACCGAAGACGCCCCGCATTCCGAGGGGGGAGTCGGGTCCGCAGAGATTGCCGGACAGGGTCCGGAGTCGACCGGCGGACAGGCTGGCGGTGCCGATGAGACAGCGCCCCGGGCAGCCGTGGTACCCGAGCCCGCGCAGCAGGCAGAGCCGGCTGATACGGGCAGGAATGAGGAGCGCGCAAGTCAGCCCGAGGCCGTCCCCGACGGCAAGGTGCTGACCCTGCAACTGGAAGGCGATTCCTGGGTAGAGGTCATCGATGCCCGGGGTCGCAAGCTGGTGCGCCGCCTGCTGCGGGCCGGCCAGGTCGAACGGCTGGTCGGCGAGCCGCCGTTTTCCGTCTTTCTCGGCAATGCCGATGCGGTGCGCCTGAAGTACGAGGACCAACCCGTCGATCCCCGCCGCTGGCGTCGCCCCAATGCGACGGCCCGCTTCCGCATACCCGAGTGACATGAGCAAACGAATCCAGTCCATCCGTGGGATGCACGACATCCTGCCCGAGCAGACGCCCCACTGGCAGTTCCTCGAGGGGCTGCTGCGCGACCTCGTCGCTGCCTACGGCTACCGCGAGATCCGCATGCCGATCGTGGAAAAGACCGAGCTCTTCAAGCGCTCCATCGGCGAGGTGACGGATATCGTCGAAAAGGAGATGTACACCTTCGAGGATCGCAATGGCGACAGCCTCACCTTGCGGCCGGAAGGCACGGCCGGCTGCGTGCGTGCCTGCCTGGAGCATGGCCTGCTGCACAACCAGCAGCAGCGGCTCTGGTACATGGGGCCCATGTTCCGCCACGAGCGCCCGCAGAAGGGCCGTTATCGCCAATTCCACCAGCTCGGCATCGAGGCCTTCGGCTTCCCCGGCCCCGACATCGATGCCGAGATGATCGCGCTCAGTGCCCGTCTGTGGCGCCTGCTGGGGCTGAAGGATGTACGTCTCGAAATCAACTCGCTGGGCAGCAGCGAGGCCCGTGCCGCCTATCGTGCGGTGCTGGTGGCGTATTTTCGGGACCATTTCGATGCCCTCGACGAGGAGTCGAAGCGGCGTCTGGAGACCAATCCGCTGCGGATCCTCGACAGCAAGAATCCGGAACTGGAAGAAATCATCGCCGGGGCACCGAGCCTGCTCGATCACCTGGATGAGGAATCTGTCGAACATTTCGCCCGGCTGAGGGAACGCCTCGATGATCTGGGCATCGAATACCGCGTCAATCCGCGCCTGGTGCGCGGGCTGGATTATTATTCGCGGACCGTGTTCGAGTGGATCACCGGGTCGCTGGGTGCACAGGGCACCATTTGCGCCGGCGGGCGCTATGACGGCCTCATCGAACAACTGGGCGGCAAGCCGGGCACGGCCATTGGTCTTGCCATCGGCATCGAGCGCCTGCTGGCCCTGCTGGAAGAGGAGGGCCGGCTGCCACCGCCCGTCGAATGTCACGCCTATCTGGTCACGGTGGGCGAGGGCAGCGAGCGGGCCGGCGCGCTGCTGGCGGAACGGCTGCGCGACCGGATTGCCGGGCTGCGCGTGGTCTGCCATGCCGGTGGCGGCGGGTTCAAGGCACAGATGAAACGCGCCGATCGCTCCGGTGCGGACTGGGCCCTGATCCTGGGCGAGGACGAAGTGACGGCCGGCACCGTGACCCTGAAGCCGTTGCGTGGCCAGGCCGATGAGCAGCAGACACTGGACGAGGCATCGCTGATCGAGCGTCTGGCGCGCTGGGTGAACAAAGAGGATTGAGGCATGCAGTACGAAACCGAAGAACAGCAGGCGGAAGCGATCCGCAAATGGTGGGCCGAGAACGGCAAGTCGATCATCGCCGGCGTGGTGCTGGGCCTGGCCATCCTGTTCGGCTGGCGTGGCTGGGTGGACTGGCAGGAACGCCAGGCCGAGACGGCCTCGGAACAGTTCAGCGAGGCACGCAAGGCCTACGATGGCGGTCAGCCAGCCCAGGTCCACGAAAAGGCCGCACTGCTGCGTGAAGAATATGCCCGCACGCCCTACGCTGCCCTGGCCACCCTGCTGGAGGCCCGCCTGGATGCAGGCGAGGGCAAGCTGGAACAGGCCGCCGAGGGCCTGACCTGGGTGCGGGATCATGCCCGCGAACCGGTGCTGCAGGAGGTTGCGCGGCTGCGCCTGGCCCGGGTGCTGGTGGCCCTGGACCGCCCGGACGACGCTCTCAAGGAACTGCAACCGCTGGCCGAGAGCGGGGCCTGGACGTCTCTGGTTGAAGAGATTCGCGGAGACGCACTGCGCGCCAAGAATGACATCGACGGGGCCCGCCAGGCCTATGACCGGGCCCTGCTCACCGCCGGCGGCCGGGCACCGCGCTATCTGCAGATGAAGCGCGACGACCTCGGCGACCCGGAAGGTTGAACATGCGCCTGATCGTCCTGATGGCCGCCGTGCTGCTGCTCGGTGGCTGCAGCCTGTTCGAGACCGACAACAGCGAACCACCGGCGAAGCTGGTTGAGTTCAAGCCGAGCCTGCGTGTGGCCCAGCCCTGGTCCTACGACACCGGTGTGGGCGTGGGTGACGACTGGATCCGTCTCTATCCGTGGCGCGAGGGTGATGCCATCTACACGGTGGACAGCGAAGGCCATGTCCTGGCACTGGATCTGCGCAAGGGCAAGGTGCTGTGGGAACGGTATCTCAAGATGCCCGTCACGGGCGGCATCAATGGCGGAGAAGGCGTGCTGGTGTTCGGAACCGGCAAGGGCGAGGTGGTCGCCCTGAGCCAGAAGGACGGTTCCCTGCTGTGGAAGACGCCGGTGTCGAGCGAGGTGCTGGCCGTCTCCCGTGTCCTGCTCGGGACGGTGGTGGCGCGCACCAACGATGGCAATCTGCACGGTATCGACATTGGCACCGGCAGCGTGCGCTGGCAGGCCGGGCGGCGCACGCCCCCCCTGAGCCTGCGGGGTGCCAGCGTGCCGCTGATCACGCATGGCGGTGTGATCGCCGGTTTCGACAACGGCAAACTGGTCGCCCTGAGCCTCGCCGACGGGCGTGTGGCCTGGGAGGCCACCATTGCCGTGCCGCGCGGGCGCTCCGAGCTGGAGCGGATGGTGGATATCGACGGGCAGTTCGTCGAGCAGGACGGCGTGGTCTATGTCGCGACCTATCAGGGCCGTCTGGCTGCGGTCGGTCTGGCCGACGGCCGCATCATCTGGTCGCGCAAGATGTCGAGCTTCATGGGTCTGACCGTGGACGGCGGACAGGTGTATGCCACGGATGCCTGGAGTACGGTGTGGGCCGTGGACCGAAAGTCCGGTGCCACCCTCTGGAAACAGCCGGCCCTGCGCCTGCGCACGGCCACGGCCCCGGCCGTGGTCGGACGCTGGGTGGTCGTGGGCGACCATGAGGGCTATCTGCACTGGATGGACAAGTTCGATGGCCACTTCGTGGCCCGGGTCCGCTCCGACCCCGATGGCATTCGCGTGCCACCGCTCGAGGCCGAGGGCTTCCTGCTCAGCCTGGGCAATGGCGGGGAACTGAACGTGTGGAAGGTACTCGACTGAACCGCCTGCGTCTGCGGCGTCCGCTGCGCTGGCTTGCGGGCGGGCTGCTGTTGCTGCTGCTGATGGCACTGCTGCTGCCGGGCCTGCTGGGCTGGTTCATGGAACGTGAGGCCCGCGGCTGGAAGCACCTGACCCTCGCTCCGGGCGTGACGCTTTCGGTCGAGGAGTGGCAACGCGGCTGGTTTGCGACCCGCATCCGGGGCCACCTCAAGGGGGCGGACCTGCCCCTGCCGGTGGTCATGGAAGCACAGCTCCGGCATGGTCCGATCCTGCCGGGACTGGTGGCATCCGGCCGTTTCCCCCTTGCGCTGATCTCCGATACGCTCGAGCTGCATGCTGCGGGCCGGGCCGGCAATGTACCGCTGCTCCGCCTTCAGGGTGCCCTTGGGCTGGCCGGTGGCCTGTGGCAACGGGTCATCCTCTTCGATGATGCGTCCACGCCGGTGGCGGGCGGCGTGGATCTTGAGGCCAGCCTGTTCGACGGCCACTGGAGGGTGGGTGGTCATGTCCCGGTGCTCAGGCGCAGGCTGGACTCCATCCGGCTGCAGCTTGCCGATCTGAGATTGCAGGCCCGGGGCAGCCTGGACGCACAAGCCGGTATCGGCGCGTTCGATGCCGCCTTCAGTGTCCAGGAGCTGTCCACGAACCTGGTCCCTGGCGGCCTCGAACTCGATGATCTGCGGTCGCGCACGGTTTTGGCGCCCTCCGCTGAACGGGGACGGGCAGATCTGTCCCTTGCCATGAGCATGCAGCGACTGCAAACGGACGGGACTGCGGTGGCCCCGCTGGTATTCAGGGTACAGATCAACGGGTTGCAGCAGGCCGCACTGCCCCGTTTGCTGCAGGTACGGAGTCAGGCGGAGTTTGTCGCGGCGCTTGACGCACTGCTTCCCGGCAGTGCGCTCGAGTTGCAGCGTTTCATGATGCGCGGCACCCGGGGCTGGGTCGATACGCACTTCAGGGCGCACTTTGGTCGGCCCACCGGGACCGACTGGCTGAGCCTGCTGCTGGCAGTCAGGGGAGAGGGCGAGGTGTCCGCTTCCCGGCAGTGGCTGCTGGGGTTGCTCGAGCGCCAGTTGCGCCTGCTGCAGGATGAGCAGGGGGCACGGCTCGACGAAATCGAACGCGATGCCCGTGCAGCGCGGGAGGCCGAGGGCATTCTGCGCAATCTGGTCGCCAAGGGATACTTCGCAACGGCAAACGGTGTTTACAAGAGTCGCATACACCTGCAAGATGGCGCCCTGGAAATGAACGGCCAGGCCGTCGAGTTGCTCAACCTGATGTCTACCCCATGACCCCTGTCATCGCCCTCGTGGGCCGGCCCAATGTGGGCAAGTCCACGCTGTTCAATCGCCTGACCCGCTCCCGGGATGCACTGGTGGCCGATTTCCCCGGCCTCACGCGCGACCGCAAGTACGGGCGCGGACGCATTGGCGCGCGCGATTATCTGGTGGTGGATACTGGGGGCCTGAGCGGCGAAGAGCAGGGAATGGATGCGGAGATGGCGCGCCAGACCCGGCAGGCCATTGAGGAGGCCGACGCGATTCTGTTCCTGGTCGATGGCCGCGATGGGGTCACGGCCGCCGATGAACAGATCGCGGCGGAGCTGCGCAGCACCGGGCGGCCGGTGTTCCTCGTGGTCAACAAGACCGATGGCATCGATGCCCAGATCGCCGCTTCCGAGTTCTGGCAGCTGGGGCTGGGGGAGCCGATTCCGATCGCTGCGGCACACGGACGCGGAGTCGCCAGCCTCATGCACCGTGTACTGGACAGCCTGCCCGCGCCCGAAGCGTTACCTTCCAGCGAACGGATGGAACAAACGGATGGTCGGGAACCGGAAGGCGATGAAGGGCAGGAAGAATCTCTTCCCGATACCATTCGTATTGCCTTCATCGGCCGCCCCAATGTGGGCAAGTCCACCCTCATCAACCGTCTGCTGGGCGAGGAGCGCGTGGTCGTGTACGACCAGCCGGGCACCACACGCGACAGCATCGAAATCCCCTTCGAGCGGGATGGCGAGCGGTATGTGCTGATCGATACGGCAGGCGTGCGCCGCCGTGCCCGCATCCGCGAGGCGGTGGAGAAGTTCTCCATCGTCAAGACCCTGCAGGCCATCGAGTCGGCGCATGTCGTGATCGCCGTGCTCGATGCACGTGAAGGCGTGACCGACCAGGACGCCCATCTGCTGGGCCTGGCGGCGGAGGCGGGGCGATCCATCGTGGTGGCCATCAACAAGTGGGACGGGCTCAGTCAGGAACAGAAGGAAGCGATCCGCCGCAGCATCGATGTGAAGCTTCCGTTTCTCGACTTTGCCGAGATCCATTTCATTTCCGCCCTGCACGGGACCGGAGTGGGGCATCTGTTCGACTCCGTGCGCGAGGCATTTCGCTCCGCCTTTATCCAGGTCTCTACCTCACGCCTGACCCGCCTGCTGGAAGAGGCCGTCGCCACACATCAGCCACCCCTGGTGCGGGGCAGGCGCATCAAGCTGCGCTACGCGCATCAGGGTGGCAAGAATCCCCCGACCATTGTTATTCACGGCAATCAGACCGCTTCCATCCCGGGCAGCTACCAGCGCTATCTGCGCAATTTCTTTCGCAAGGCCCTGGGAATCGTCGGCACGCCGATCAGGCTCGAATTCCGCACCGGCGAAAACCCCTATGCCGGCCGCCGCAATCGCCTGACGCCACGTCAGCAGAAAAAACGCCAGCGACTGAAAAGGCACATCCACAAGCAGAAATCCCGCCGCTGAGCGCGCGTGCTGCTCATTTTTTGTCCAGAGCATTGGTCTTTGGTACAGACTTTGGAGTTGCCCCGCTTCAGTGTGAGGCTTGTTCCTGCGGAACAAACAGGGCGGGGTCGACGGGTGTGCCATTGAGATAGACACCCCAGTGCAGGTGGGGCCCGGTGACTCGACCGGTCTTGCCCACCTTGCCGATGACCTCTCCGGCCTGCACGCGCTGTCCCGGTTCGACATTCTTCTGGCTCAGATGCGCGTAGTAGGTGATGAGCCCTTCGCCGTGGTCCAGGTAGATCACATTGCCGGAAAAGAAGAAGTCGTCGGCCAGCAGAACGGTACCAGCGGCCGGGGCACGGACCGGAGTACCTTCCGGCGCGGCAATGTCGAGCCCGCCGTGCGGGCGTCTGGGCTTGCCGTTGAGATAACGGCGCAGACCGAAGTGGCTGCTGATGATGCCTTGCACCGGCATGGTGAATTCGATATCGGGGATCGTCTCGCTCCAGGTGGCCAGTGCCGCGTGCTTCTTCTTCTGTTCCGCGCGAATGCGCCTGAGGTCTTCGGCCAGGGGCTCGACCTTGCGCTTGTTCTTGATCGTGAGCCTTTGCACGGGGTAGTCATGTGGCTGAACCTGCACGATGCGCTGCCCGGTGCGGCCGTTGGCGTACTCGATACGGATCTTCAGCGGTCCTGACTTGTGGCCCAGAGGGATGCCGACCAGGATGATGCTTTCGTCCGGCCCTGAAGGCACGATCAGGAGCCGTTTGCTGCCAAGCCAGGCCCTTGCTACCCCGGATCCCTCGTGCAGCACTGCCACGCCACCCGGTATCGGCTCGTTGCGCGGCATGGCCAGTGCGGAGACGGTCGCGGAGAAGAGCAGGGCAAGGATCAGCAGTCGGCGCATGTTTGCATGCTACCATGCGCGGCATGAACGGCAAGTACCCTAAGGGGCCATCGCATCGGCTGGCACCCCGCATGCAGCACATCCAGCCCTTTCATGTCATGGACCTGCTGGCCCGGGCCCGCGCCCTGGAAGCGGCCGGGCGCGAGATCATCCAGTTGCAGATCGGCGAGCCTGATTTTCCCACCCCCGAACCGGTGCGCGAGCGGGCCGCCCGGGTGCTGCAGCAGGATCCGATTCACTATACCCCGGCACTGGGGCTCCCGGTATTGCGTGCGGCCATTGCCCGTCACTATGCCGAGGCCGAGGGTGTGGAGGTGGCACCGGAGCGTATTGTCGTCACCCCCGGCTCTTCGGCAGGGCTGCAACTGGTACTGGCAGCACTGGTAGGGCGTGATGACAACGTGCTCATGGGCGACCCCGGATACCCCTGCAACAGCAACTTCGTGCACCTGTTCGAGGGGCGCGTTATTGCCGTGCCGACCCGGCCCGAGGACGGGTTTCAGCCAACGCCCGCGCTGCTCGAGCAACATGCGGATGCCGGGGCACGGGTCCTGCTGCTGGCCTCGCCGGCCAATCCGACCGGCAGCGTGCTCGGCGAGGCAGCCCTGCGTGCCCTGATCGACTGGGCCGAGTCGCGCGGCATCGTGGTGGTCATGGACGAGATCTATCGTGGCCTGTTTCATGGCAGCGACCGCCCGCCGACCGCCCTGACCTGTTCGGATGAGCTGTTCGTGGTCAACAGTTTTTCCAAGTACTACGGCATGACCGGATGGCGGGTGGGCTGGGTCGTCGCCCCGGAATGGGCGGTGGAGCCACTCGACCGGCTGGCGCAGAACATGTACCTGTCTGCTCCAACGCTTGCGCAGCAGGCCGCCCTGGCCGCCTTCGAGCCGGAGACGCTGGAGATCCTCGAGCAACGCCGCGCCGAGTTCACCCGACGGCGAGATTTCCTGTTGCCCAAGCTGGAAGCACTGGGCTTCCGCATTCCGGTCGTGCCTGATGGTGCCTTCTATCTCTATGCCGACTGCAGCCGGTTCAGCCGCGACAGCAGCCGTTTCGTGCTCGACCTGCTCGAGCAGGCCGGTGTGGCCATTACGCCGGGACGGGATTTCGGAACGCACCGGGCTGATACTTTTGTACGATTTGCCTGTACCCGACCTGTGCCAGTATTAAAAAAAGCGGTTGAATGCATCGCCGAGCATCTGGCGAACCCAGGCCGCTGAACTAGGGCAGGCAGTCCTCGCACGAGACCTGCCTCGAGCACAGAGCGGAGCAACATCCGCCATGACATGACGGGTAGCATCGTGGATACAGCCACGTTACTGGGAACACTGCCGGTTCCCGCCTTGCTGGTCCGAGTTGCGGACCTGCAGGTGCTTGCAGTCAATGCGGGCCTGCGCGAGCTGGCCTGTTCGATGCGGGCGGAACTGCCGCAGCAGCTTCCCTCGCTCCCAAGCGAATGTCAGGAAGGCGGACAGGCCTGCCAGATCGAGATTCCCTTGTCCGGTACAGGGGAGGGAAGCCCGGCGTTGCGTTTTGCCTGTCTCCCCCTGGCCGGCGGGCAGTGTTTGTTGCTGGCCGAATCCACGGCAACGGAGGGTGTCACTACCGAGCCTTCGGCGGCCTGCGGGCTGCTGGCCTTTGCGCGCGCACTGCCCGAGTTCATGTTCATTACCGATAGCCGGGGCAAGATTCTGCATGCCTTTGGCACCTGCCAGCTGACCGGCATCACTGATCCCGCGCAGGCCGTGGGCCAGCCGGTCTGTGAACTGTTTCCGGAAGAGGCCTGCCAATATATTCGGCCGGTCATCGAGGCGCCCCCGCCACCCGGCGAGGAGATCCGCCATGTGGTGGATGTTGCGGATGGTGCCCGGGTCCGCAAGATCGAGTGCCGCGGTTTTCGCGTCGACCCCTGCTGTGCGGAACAGCCCTGGCAGGGGCTGGTGGCCTTCATCAGTCGTGACGTCACCGACCTGTATGCCATGCACGATGCGCTGCTCCAGGAACGCAGCCTGCTCAACACGGTGCTGCAGCACACCACGGATGCCATCATTGCCATCGATACCGAGGGCAACCCGGTCCTCTACAACGAGGCGGCCCTGCGCCTGCTGGGTCCGATGCCCGAGGCTGGCCTGCCCCTGGAAAGCTGGCCGGAATGGTTCCGCATGCGGGATCCTCATACCCAGCGCCCTTTCGGCACGCATGACAATCCCTTCCTCGAGGGCCATCAGGGGCAGCAACTGTTGAGCGTGGTCGACGCGCATGGGCGTGTCCAGCGTCATCTGCAGCTGCGCAGGCGGCCGATGCTGGATGCCGAACAGCGCGTGGTGGGCACGGTCTTTACCCTGGCCGATGTCACCAGCTGGCGCGAGGCCGAGGAGCGCATCCAGCTCATGGCCTTCTACGATGCGCTGACCAATCTGCCCAACCGGCGCCTGTTCCTCGACCGCCTGACCCAGACCCTTGCCCATGCCTGCCGGCATGATGTGCCGGGCGCCCTGATGTATCTGGACCTCGACAATTTCAAGCAGATCAACGACACGCTGGGCCATGCCATCGGTGATCGCCTGCTGCAGGAGGTGGCGAAGCGGCTGGCGGTGAACGTGCGGGTGGAGGACTCGGTGGCGCGGCTGGGTGGCGATGAGTTCGTGGTGCTGCTGCCGAACATCCAGGATGAGGAAGGCAATGTGATCGAGGCGGCCCACGCCGTGGGCCAGAAGCTGTTGCAGGTACTTTCCCGGCCCTTCTCCATCGAGGGGCACGAGCTGCACGTCTCTGCCAGTATCGGAGCGGTCCTGTTCCCGCAGGATGGCTGCACCATTGATGACCTGCAGCGACAGGCCGACACGGCCATGTATCGGGCCAAGGCCGCCGGCAAGAATACCCTGCGCTTCTATCAGCAGAAGATGCAGGTGGAGCTTGACGAGCGCCTGCGCCTGGAAATGGCGCTGCGCGCGGCCGTGAGCGAGCAGCGATTCCATCTGGCAATCCAGCCCATCTATGATACGGAACAAAGAATCAGCTCGGGCGAACTGCTGCTGCGCTGGACCGACCCCGAGCTGGGCGTGGTGCCGCCCGACCAGTTCATCCCCCTGGCCGAGGAACTGGGTCTGATAAACGAGATCGACCGCTGGGTGCTGCGCAGCGCCTGCACGCTGCTGACACGCTGGAAGGAGCAGGGGCTGCTGCAGGAGGACTTTCGTCTGGCCGTGAATGTCAGTGCGCGCGAGTTCTCGCATCCGGAGTTTCTGCCCAGCGTGGAGCAGACCCTGCGCCACTGCCAGGTCGATGGGCGTCACTTCGAGCTGGAGCTCACCGAGTCGATGCTGGTGGATGACCTCGATAGCACCACTGCGCGCATCCAGGCCCTGCGCGGACTCGGCCTGGCCTTTGCCATCGATGACTTCGGTACCGGCTACTCCTCGCTGGCCTACCTGCGCAAGCTGCCGCTCGACCAGCTCAAGATCGACCGCTCATTCGTGCGCGAACTGCCGCAGCGCAGCGAGGACCTGCATATCGTCGAGGCCATCATCTCGATGGGGCATTCGCTCGGCTTCAAGGTGGTGGCCGAGGGCGTGGAGGATGCGGAAACCCTCGAAATCCTTCGGCTGCGGGGCTGCGACCGCTTCCAGGGCTACCACCTTTGCAGGCCGGTCGATCCCGAGCGCTTCGGGGCCCTGCTCGAGGGGTCGGGCGAGCCGGCCTGAATCAGGTCGGCTTGGTGGCGCTGTCTCGGAAGTGATCCACCCACAGGGCCGTCGCGGCGCAGACGCCCACCGGCATGGCCAGGAAGTTGAGCACCGGAATCATGCTCATGAGCAGGATGCCTGCACCCAGCCCGAGGGCGAGCCAGCGCCGGCTGCGTGCCCGCTCGCGCACCTGCGGGAACAGCAGCCCATGGTTGCCCATCGGGTAGTCGGCGTATTCCAGCGCCAGCATCCACATGCCGAACAGCCCCCAGGCCACGGGCGCAATGAGGTTGATGCCGGGGATGATGAACAGGATCAACAGCGGAATCATCCACAACAGCAAATAGCCGAGCTTGCGCAGTTCCGAGCCGATGGTGCGCAGTGCTTCTGCCAGCAGTGAGGCATCCGAGCCCTGGGGGGGTTGTCCGCGGAGCAGGGCCTCGGCCCGTGCGGCCAGCACACTGTTGAAGGGCGCGGCGATCAGGTTGGCGAGGATGCTGAAGGTATAGAACACCACCACCAGCACGGTCAGGGCGAACAGGGGCCACAGAATCCAGCTCAGCCAGTCCAGCCAGTCCGGCAGCCAGCCGGTGAGGCGCTCCATCCACAGGCTGAATTCGTGGGCCAGATAGCCGACGCCGACGCCAAACAGCAGGATGTTGACCAGCAGCGGAACCACGACGAAGCGCCGCAGGCCAGGCTGGCGCACCAACGCCAGGCCACGAAACAGGTAGCCGAATCCGCGAATGAAGTCCGTGATCATTCCGTTGTCTCTCCGATGGCAGGCAGGTGCCCCATTATGCCACGCGCG